>CAZRUW010000084.1:0-2134 GCA_964603445.1 uncultured Gammaproteobacteria bacterium
ATATTGACCCGGTCTTGTAAAGTGGTATCCCGATCCCGGACGGTGACGGTATCATCTTCCAGAGACTGATAGTCCACGGTGACGCACCAGGGCGTGCCGATCTCGTCTTGAGCCAAGTAGAGCTTACCGATATTTCCGCGATCGTCCCAGGCAACCATAAAGTTCGGTTTTAGGCGGTGATAGATATCCCTAGCTTTCGTCACCAGACTGTCTTTATTAGCAACCAACGGGAAAACGGCCGCTTTATACGGCGCCAGCTGTGGGTGGAGCTTGAGAACGGTTCGTTTTTCCTCCTCAGTGTAGGCATCGACGAGGAAGAAGAGCGCCGAACGGTCCACTCCGGCCGAGGTTTCAATGTCATGGGGAATAAAAACTTCACCGGTGTCCGGATCGCGATAGGACATATCTTTGCCGGAGTATTTTTGGTGCCGAGAGAGATCCCAATCGCCGCGGTAATGGATGCCCATAAATTCGTCCCACCCCCACGGAGCCTGGTATTCAACGTCGGTAGCCATGGTGGCATAGTGAGCTCTTTCCTGCGGTGTGTGGTCACGGAAACGAAGTTTCTCCATATTGATCCCAAGCTTGAGATACCAATCCATACGCTCTGCCTTCCAGTACTCAAACCACTTTTCTGCTTCTTCCTTGGACGGTTTGAAGTAGAATTGGGTTTCCATTTGCTCAAATTCCCGGCTGCGGAATGTGAAATTCCCCGGAGTGATCTCGTTTCGGAACGCTTTCCCGATCTGGGCTACGCCAAAAGGAATTCTGATTCTGGTGGAGTCAATGATATTGCGAAAATTCACATGGACCCCGTTGGTGATTTCCCCGCGAAGAAATATTTCTGACTCTTTGCCCTCGATGATCCCCAAATAGGCTTTCACCAAAAGATTAAATTTCTGCGGTTCTGTCCAAAGGACCGTCCCGCCCTTGTGACTTTCTTCATGGGATTTTATATCCGCAGGTTTGTCCGAACGGAAGCGCTGGTGACAAATTTTGCATTCGACCAGGGGATCAGTAAATGCTTCGGCATGGCCGCTGGCTTCCCAAGCCCGGGGATTCATCATAATAGCCGCGTCTATCCCCACCATATCATCACGTAATTGAACCATATTTTTCCACCAAAGATCCTTGATGTTTTTTTTAAGGAGCGATCCGGCCGGGCCATAATCCCAGGTGCCACCTAGTCCCCCATAGATTTCACTCCCGGGGAAAATAAATCCCCGGCGTTTACAAAGACTGACAATTTTTTCCATTAAGTCCATAATTTTTGTAAAGAATCATTCTTTGGAAAAGAATGATTCTTCTTTAACCCTGTTTTTATATTACCAACTTTTGAAAATCCTTGCGCCCCCTAGAAAGGCGCAGCTTTTATTACAGCCTGACTGATGATCTTGTTGCCGTCGGGACCACTGTAGGCGTAACCGGCGGTTCAAAACAATCCATATAGAATGGCGCTTGGCTGCTGCAAGTTCGCGGTTGTGGCGGCTGCGCCAATGCCCAATTGGCAACAGCTACAGAAGCCGCAATAAATAAAACTGCCATTATTCGCCGGTAAGCCCGAAATGTTGATTCCCTATCAACAAATTCATTTATTTTGTCTTTCATATTAGACACCTCCTTCCCCTACAAATTGTGCAGGGGCGAAGGTGTCTAGGACACCACGCGGTTCCACCCTGTTTCCACCCTCAATGATAGTCCAATTACGAAGGTGGCTCTCTTTGTTGCCAAACTTGCTCGGTCATGCCATTGACTTCAACGCTCGGTTAGCAACGAAATATTCAATTTTCTCCACAAAAAAACCCGTCTCCTAAAGGGACGAGTTCACTCGCGGTTCCACCCTTATTGCAAAGTTATGATTATCCAGTCAACTTTGCCTCTTAATTTTACTTGGCTCCCGTATGCCCTTACGATCATCGCCAATATTCAATTGCAAGTAGTATATCAAGTTTGTCAGATTTTTGCAAAAAAATTATTAAATCGCTTTATCCCCCTTCGCAGAAGACCTCGGACGAAAGTTTGAGGATGAATGCGAAGAACTTTCCGCTTCGGAGGGATTTTGCTCCCGACCTGCCCGGCCGGCAGGCAGGCGAAGCAGCGGGGAGAAGATACCCTGGGCCTTTGCCCGGGGAGC
>CAZRUW010000085.1:0-2612 GCA_964603445.1 uncultured Gammaproteobacteria bacterium
ACTTCCTGGTCAGTCAGGTTTTTGGAAGGATCAAGGAAGGTGAGGCGCAAGGTCAAACTTTGTTCGTGGCTGTCGTGCAGGTCGATGGAAGAGATAAGGGCGGAGGTTTTTTGAATCGCAGCCACGACATTCTCATATAAAACGTCCGGGGGAATAACCAGTGATAGGTCTTCGACCAGGGCCGGGTATTTGGGGACGGGTTGATATTGCCGCTTGGGACGAGTAAGTTTTTCGACGAGATTATAGTTTAATCCGAGTGCAGTGACGTGGCCCTTGATACCCCACCGGGAAAGCAGGTTGGGGTGAATTTCGCCAAGAACCCCAAGGTATATAGAAGAATCATTCATATCCTGCGAATGATTCTTTTTTGGCACTTCGATTTGGGCCGTTCTTCCTGGGTGAAACCAATTGTGGTTGTCTTTGGTTGTTGCCGGCCTGATTTGATATGGTACGCCGAGATTTCGCATGAGCAGTTGGACTAAGCCTTTGATTTCCAAAGTTTTTTCGCCAGACTGGGCGGCCCAGAGCCAGGATTCTTCAAGAAACTTATCAATAGTTTCCCCGCTATATCTTTTCCCCAGTTCGAAGATTTTGATGTCCTGTGTCAGAGGAAGGTTTAGTTTATAAGCGTCCAAAAGGTTGCCAAGAAGGTTCGGGCGAAGGTATTCATATTCTTTAGAGATGGGATTATCAACCCGGAGAGTTTTTACCGGGTCAATTCCCAGTTTTAGGAGTTGGTCTTCACAGACGAGAGAATAGGAATAAATTTCGTTGTAGCCGGCTCCTTTCAGAATTTGTTTCACAGAATATTCAAAGTCAGAGTCTTTTTTGTAGGCTACTGGTGTGGTGGGCACGGCGCTGGCGGGAAGGGTTTTGGGGAAATTGTTATAGCCGTAGAGCCGTCCGACCTCTTCAATTAAATCTTCCTCAATATGTAAATCGTTACGAAAAGTAGGCACTGTTACCTGATACACCAAATTTTCCTGATCTCCCTTACTTTCTGTCTTGAGTTCCAATCTTTCCAGGAGGTCCACGACCCTTTTAGGTTCGACTTCGATGCCCAGAACGGCCTCCATTTTTCGGTGGCTCATTTCTACGGTCCAGGGAAGAAACTCCTGGGCTTTGCGGTCCATGATTTCCGAGGCCACTTCCCCGCCGGCTAATTCCAGGATGAGATCTAAAGCTCGGTGCACGGAGAGCATTGTCCCGTTCGGGTCTAACCCCCTTTCGGCAATGGCGGAGCTGTCGCTTCTGAGATTGAGAAGCTGGGACGTTCGCCTGGTGATTATCGGATCGACTACGACGCTGTGAAGAAGGACATTTTTAGTTTGGAAGGTAGAGGAGGTGTTTTCCCCGCCCTTGAGGGGAAGAAGGTCAATCACCCGGCCGACGTCTTTAATAACGATGGCGTTTTGGGGAAGAATATAGTCAATTCCGTCAAGACTGCGAAACTCCTCGCCGCCGCGGGACAGTTCCACGGACATTTGGTGGCCGCGGATGGTGTCATAGTCAAAGACGTGCAAAAGGCTGCCGTACTCCCAGAGAACATAGTTGGTGATGTCCACAAGGTTGTTAATCGGGCGAAGACCGATCTTTTTAATCCGTTTTTGTAGCCAGTCAGGTGAGGGTTTGACCCTGACGTTTCTAATAATCACCGAGGTTATTCGCGGAACGATCGCATAATTTGGTTTAAGATTTAATTCTAGAGAGTGCGTTATTTTTTTGGGAAAGAATGATTCTTTTAAAGAATCATTCTTTTTTAGTATCGTACCTGTCACTGCGGCAATTTCCCTGGCCACGCCATAGACACTCATCCAATCCGGACGGTTGGGGGTGATCTCCGGATCGAAGACAATATCTCCGTCAACCTTTTTCCAGACTTCGACAGTCAGTCCAGCAGCCGAGAGTTTTTCGGCCAGCTCCAAAAAAGGCATTTTGATGTCAACGAATTCTATGAGCCAAGAAAGTGGGATTAACATAAGTTTCTTAGGTGACTTAAGTTACTTAGAATTGTTTTAGTATTCGTAAATCCGGATTAGTCAAAATGCGTAGGTCGTCAATTTGATATTTTAAACTGGCCGCGCGGGAAAGGCCAAGGTCAAAGGCAAAACCGCTCCACTTTTTTGTGTCCAGTCCGGCACTCTTCATAACGTTGGGGTGGATCATCCCGGCGGGAAGAATTTCCACCCAGCCGGTATGTTTGCAGAAAGGACAGCCTTTTTGGTGGCAAATGGTGCAGGACATGAAGGCCTGAACGCCCGGCTCGACGAAGGGGAAATTGGTGGCATCAAAGCGGATTTTGATGTCCTTGCCGAACAAGCAGCGCAAAATGTAATCAATTGTTCCCAGAAGGTCGGTCATGTGGATGTTTTTGTCAATGGCGAAGCCGTCCATTTGCCAAAATTCAAAACCGTGGGAGGGGTCAACATCGTCCACCCGGTAGACCTTGCCCGGCATGATGCACCTGATTGGCGGTTGGGTTTTTTCCAAAATTTTGACCTGCATACTGGTGACCTGAGTTTGAAGGATAATTTCTCCCGGTGGGGTTTTGGCGTTTCTGGTATCGAGATAGAAAGTAGCCTGCATGTCCCGGGAGGGCGAATCTTTTGGAG
>CAZRUW010000086.1:0-9761 GCA_964603445.1 uncultured Gammaproteobacteria bacterium
AACCTTTGGGGAGTTCCGACGGGAAACCCTGAGGTTTTTCCAGCACCTGGAGAAATATAGACCGGAGCTGGATACTTTGCTGGCCGATAATTTTCAACTGATGCCAAACTTAAACCTGCAAACCTGAGTTTGGTGGGTATAGTGCTTCATTGTTACGCTCTGGTGGCTAATCATTTTCACTTTCTCATCAGGCAAAAATCACTCAGGGCAATGGACTGCTTTATGAGGGCCTTTGGAACCCGGTACTCGAAGTATTTTAACCGAAAATATCGACGCGTTGGTAGTCTTTTCCAGGGTGTTTATAAGGCAGTACTTGTGACCACTGACGAACAACTCTTGTATTTATCTCGATATATTCATCTTAATGCTCTCAAAAATGGCAATTTCTCACAACCTTCTTCGGCCCCGGAGTATTTTGGGCAAAGACAGACTCCATGGTTAGACACGACAACTATTCTCAGTTATTTTTCAAAAACTGACGTGCAAGGCGACTATCAATCGTTCGTTAGCGATTCCTCTGTGTCATCGGAAATAATCGCTTCTCTGGCAATTGATACTCTCGAGGGAGTAGCTTCACAGGGTCTCTCCCTGCGAGGCTAGGGGGTCTTTTTGAGAATTTTATATTTTATCTTCCTTAAGGGGTTGTTTTCGGTGACGGCCACCCAGTGCCAGAAGTTGGCTCGGGTTTTTTTTACTTCGGAGATAACGTCCCGGCGAAGGTCTTTGCCGGGGTACTCCCAGTATTTCTGCTTTTCCCAAATTTTGGCAAACACCACAAAACGGCTGAAAGATTGCAAAAGGGACAGCACCAAGCCATGCAGCCCGTCTTTGTAGCCTTCCCAGTAAAAAAAGCGCTTAAGAAATTCGTCGGCAGGATATTTTATAGCATCCGCCCAGGTGACACTCTCCCCTTTGGAAAGAATATAGCCGGCATCATTGGTGGTATAGCGATTCATCCGGTCAACAAACTGTTCCAATGATTGATAGTGTTCATGAAGCAAATCCTCGGTCAATGTCCCCACCGGGCCAGACAGTTCGATCTGTTCGTGGACGCTCTGAATTGGATAGCGTCCCTGGCCCTTTCTGAAAAGTTTAATCTGATAATCCGGGTACCAGCCTGTATAACGTAGCCATTTGCCGAAAACGTGGTTCTTTCGCGGCACCTGATATCCGGCGAATTTTTCCGAACCGGACTGGAGAATCTTTTTAATTTCGGCGGCCAACTCCGGGCTCAGGCGCTCATCGGCATCAATCTGAAAAATCCAGTCGCCAAGGCATTTATCCAGTGCCAGTTGCTTATGAGCGTGAAACATGGTGTCATGAGTTTTCCCGGAAGAGGTGCCATGGTCAACAAAGAAAATCTTTTTGGTGTATTTTTTGGCAATTTCGACAGTTCTATCCGTGGATTTCTCGTCCACCAGAATAATTTCGTCAGCCCATCTCACCGACTCGAGGCAGTCGCGAATGTTTTTTTCTTCGTTAAAGGTCAAAATGGCAACTGAGAGTTTGCTCATTTTCGGTAAACGCTAATGATAATTTTCAAATTTTCCCGTAGTTTTTCCCTGGCTACGAGCCACAAAACAAGCAGATATATTGTAGCACCGATAAGGATTAAGGTAGCCAGTGTGGCAAAATTATTGGGCAAGAAGGGGCGGGCAACAAGGACGGCGGCAATCAAAGCCAAGCTGGATACCAGAGCCGGCAAGACGTTGGGGACAAAGTCGAAACTCACAACTCTTCTGACCAGATAGATAGTGACCACAACAGTGAGGGAGACCAAAAAGGAAGCGGCGGCAATACCGTTAAAACCGAACCGGGCAACTAAAAGAATAGTGGAAATCCAAATGAGGGCAATCCACATTACCATTAGGGTTAAAGTAGTTTTTACCCGGCCCGTGGCGTCCAAAGTATTCACCAGGATGTTAGACAGGGCGGAAACGGCTGCCCCGGCGCACAGAAAATAAAATGACGGCAGCCCCGGAAGCCACTTGGAATATTTTGGGATCAAAAGGATGGCCCGGTCGGCCAAAACAGCCATGCCGGCGAGGACCGGAAACATAACAACGGAAACCACAAACAACGACCGTTCAATTCCGGAACGCAACCGGGCGGTTTCGGTCTGAATCCGGGAATAGGCCGGGAAAGTGACTTTAGTAACGCTGTCAACAATCAAATGAAACGGAGCGTAGGCCCAGCGCTGCCACCAGCCCCAGAAACCGATGCCGGCAGTGCCGACCAGGCCGGAAAGAAAAAAAATGAGAAGGTCGTCTTTGACCAACGCCAGAATACTTTTCCCCTGATAGAGCACGCCGAAGGAAAACAGATGGCGGGCCCGATCCCGGGAGAAACCCAAAGCAATGTGCCAGGGGGAAAGAAGATAATAAATCGGCAAGCCAATCAGTGATGAGGCTAAGATTGCCCAGGAATAAGCCCCGACCTGGAGGCCTTTATAGGCCAGAACCACCACAATGACATTGAAAACCAGGGATTCGACAATCTGGGGGATGACTTGGGTCTCAAAAGCCAGCTTTCTTTCCAGAAGGACTGACGGAATTGCCTTGAGGGAGGAAACAAAAATGGTAAAGAGCAGAACATGGTAGAGGAAGACGCCGTCAGCGTCGAGATGCGAGTAGGTGGCCACCAGGGGAGTAAAAAGGTATCCCACAAAAATTACCGCCAGCACCAGAATTTCCTGAACCGTAAAAACGGTGGCCAGATCTTCATCTTCAATTTCCTGGTGTTTTTGGATGAGAGCGGCTCCCAGACCAAGATCAGTAAGGAGAGTAAAGATGCGCATGATCGAGGAGACAACTATAAAAACGCCGACAGCTGCCGGGGAAAGGAAGATACCCAGGAAAAAAAGAGCAACGAGGGAAACTCCCTGCAGGAAAACAGTCCTGCCAACCAGAGCCACGCTGCTTCTGATGGTTTTAGATTTGACTTCGCTTGTATCCATACGCTAAATATATCCCGGTCGCGAGTATGAACATGATGGAAATAATGTTTCCTAATGTTCGAACCGGCGTATTTTTAAATTTACCGATAACTTGGTGACTTCCAGGCGGCAGTTGGATGGTGATAAGTTTGTATTTATTATTATCTAATATCTTTGTCGATTGGCCATCCAGCCAAACTGTCCAGCCGGGAAAATTAGTAATCTGCACCTGAATGGTGGCCCCTTTCTGGCTCCGGCCGGAAAAGGAAAAACCGGCCGGGGAAAATTTCCCGAAATCAAAAGAAAAATCACCGGTAGTAACAACGGACTTGGCTCTTTCTTCCTCAACGAATTTTTGGTCGATAGCCACCCAGACAGCCCCTTCTTTAGTAAGTGCGGTAGCGATACCTTTGGGAAGGTACTCAAAGCTGGTTGAACTCACCCGCCATTTTAACTCCCGGTTGCTGGTCAATTCTTGATCGGTCGCCCGGGGCAAATAGGTTTGCGGGGTAAAGAGTTTAATGTTGGGATAAAGAAGCAGGGAAATGGCAAGAGCGGCGAAGACAAGTTGGAGTTTCCGGCCGGGAATTGCCAGAACCAAAGACCCGGCTAAAAATGAGGCAAATAAGACCACAAATTCCAGAAAGCGCCAGGGAAACTGAAGATACCAAAGGGGCGGAATTAAGTCCCAGATAAAACGGGAGTAATTCGTAGTCATAAAAAGAGAAAAGAGAAGAGAGAAAAGAGAAGAGAGAATTATTAGACTTATTTTTTGGTTGCGGCGCCAAAGATAGAGGCCAACTCCCAGTGCCAAGATGCTTAGAACCACATGGAGCTTACCGATTTTGAAGGAGAGGCCGTCAACACAGCCGGCAATGGAACCGCCGTAACCCCAGGGACTGTCCCAAAGTTGGGACGGGCAGACAAAATGGATTTTATAGGAGGCTAAGCTTTTTATGAGCAGACTGTCAACTAAAGTGAATTGTTTTTCCGCCAGTGACGGGAGCCAGAAAAAGGCGGTGAGACCAAAAGACAAGATAAAAGATAAAAGATAAAAGATAAAAGAACGGAAAACAGATTTTCGGTTAAAAATTAACATCATGGCCAGATACCAAAGAGTGAATAGACCCAAAAACGGCAAGAAAACAAGATTGTGAGTGACCATTAACAAAGCCAGGACTATTCCTGTCCAAACAGACCACTTAAGCGACTTCTCTTTCAGGGATTTATAGGAAAAAAGGAGCACGAGAGGCAGCCAGACAAAGGAAAACAGTTCGGCCTGGGCCCCGCGGACATAGGCGTCAACGGCATGGTAAGGAGCATAGAGATAGAAAAGGGCGGAGACAACCCCTCCCGCTTTGCCAAAGAACTCTCGGCTTAAAAAATACATGGAGACCGCGCTGCCGACAAAGGCCAGAAACCACACAACTTTGGTCGAATCAATAAAGCCCGTTTGAAGAGTGACATGACTTAGCTCGCCAAGATAGTAAGTCAAAGGCGGATAGAAATTAAAAAGCGGGTAGCCAAGGCCAAATCCCAGATCGGGAACCCAACGAACCGGGAATTGGCCAGCCTTGAGGGACTTGTCCAATTCGAAAAGGCGGGCTAACTGCTGGTCGTCATGCATGGTAAAAAAACCGGCAGAGAGAAGCGGCCGCCAGGTAAAAAAGCTTAAGAGGAGAATAACTAATAGCGGGAGAAGGTTTCTTAGGCGTGCTTTAACCATGGTTTCGGTTGGTCAGGAAAGCTAAAAAATAAAACATCGCGCTAACAATCATTAAGGCCTGGATGCCAAAAAGAAAGGACAAGACTTCGAAAAAGCCGCCGACAGCCGAGCCCAGGAGATTATAGGCGAAAGCGCCGGACCGATCAGGGGTATTTTTAAAAAGAGTGCTCAAGCCGCTGCCGGCAAAAATAGCCAGGAGAGTAAAGTTAGAGAGATAGGCAAAAATTCTTATCTCTGTTCCGACTAATCTAATAACCAGAAGTTCGAGAAAGAGGGTTAAAAAGGAAACCAGAAAAAGGGGAAAAAATTTTTTAATTAGGCCGGTCATGTTTTGCTATTATCTTACCATCAAGCCCTTTAAATAGCACCCGGCCGGTGGGATCGGAAATTTGGAATGTAATATCCCAGGGCATCCTGATAACGGTCAATTTTGTCCGGCACCTCAAAAAGAGCCGGATTAACGGGAAGGGGGAAGAAGGCGGAAATGCAGGAGACGCTCCCGGCATATCCTTTGCTTATGTAGATCTTGTCGTATCGATCTTGCCGATTTGCAATTTGGGCAAAGAGCTGGTCGTAGCCGTGGTTGGTATAGTAGGCATTGGTTATGGGAAAAATGGAAAAGTAATTGACCAGGAAAATGGCCGCCGAACCAAGAAGGATAAGACTGTTTAGAAAAAACAGCTCCCGGTATTTTCGGAAAAGGAAATCGAGGCTCACGGCGCAGAGTATGGAAAACAAGGGAGCGGCAAAAGCCACCCGGCTTATCTCTCCCAGCCCGGTAAAGCTGTTGGCAATTGGATAGACAGATAGCCAGAGCAAAAAGACGGTGGTCCCCGGTTTTGGCTTTCGAAAAAGATGCCAGATTCCTAAATAAAAGATGACCAATTCCCCCGTCAGCATAAGACCGCTTTGGGGCAAGATATTACGGCGAAGAAAGGTCCCGTCAAAAAACAAAAACTGGGGAGAAAAGTGCCCGGCGTAGTTTTCCAAGTAGGACGCGGCAAAGAGGGTTGGTTTATTGAAAAAGAAACGGCAGATAACTTTCGGGAGGGACTTTTGGCAATAGCCGATCTTATGATTAAGGACGTCCGGTTTTTCCTCCGTTAAAAGATTGGCCGCCTGGGAAAAACGGGCCCGGCCGGAGCCGGAAATAATCGCCAGAGCCGCCCAGAGAAGGAAAAAGGCCAAGACGACAACGGCCGTTTTTGGTAACTTGAGGGTAAGGAATTTCAATCTATTTTCCGGGCTCGGGAAGAGACATAAAACCCTCCTATTAGGACTATTCCTATTAGTGAGACCCCATCGGCTAACAGCCGAAGGGGGGTTTCTTCGAAGCGGGTCTCGAGGACATGCGGACCGGGAAGGATATTGGCTCTGAGTATCCCGTCCTGAAGGTAGCTGAAAGAGGATTGGAGGCCGTCAATATAGAGAGCGACACCGGGGAAATAGACGGTACTTATTTTGACAACGCCGGGAGTATCCATGACCAGTTGGGTATCCGACAAAACCCTGCCAACGCCGGAGGCGATTTCCAGTTTGGCCAAAGGGCGACTGGCAGGATCGGATTTTACCCATTTTGGCAGATACTCATTTTTAACTGTCGTGGTGTCATCATTTGTTTGGTAGTAACTGTCGGGAAGATAGGTTCTGTCGAATTTCAGATTAAGAACAGAGAAAGCAAGGAAAGGCAAAACAAAAAACAGACCGAGGGAAATAAGTAAAAAAGAGCGTGTTAAATTCATTAAACCTCCTGCCAAGACGGCGGCACAAAAGACAGTTACAGACAGAAACCGCCAGGGAAACTGGACCAGTTTTGGAAAAAGAGAGGCCTGCCAGACTGGTCCGGAAACGGACAGGGAGAAAATAAGTGAAACCACACCCACAACCCAGAAAAACGCGCCGGTCTTTTCTTTTTTATCCTTCACTCTAATGATATGTATCAATAGAGTAGTGACTAAAATGAAGACTAAAGGAAGAATAAGATATGAGTTATCAAAGGAGATGAAATATTGGGAAAAGTTAGAAACGGAAACGGATGCCGCCCGGGTATATTGCAGGTCGAAGAGGGCCGGCAGCCAGAACCAGGCCGACAGGATCAAAGAGAAGAGAGAAAAGAGAAGAGAGAAAAGAGAAGGAAATTTATGCCAAATAACGTAGAGTAAAATCACCGGAAAAAATAAAAAGGCGATGACGTTATGAGAGACGATCAGGGCGGCAGTGAAGAGGCTGGCGAGGATAAGGTTTTCTTTATCAAGGAAATAAAAAATTAAGGGAGGAAAAACGAAGGCGACGGCTTCGCCGAGCGATCCGCGGTTAAAAACATCAAAAAGCCGGTACGGGGCAAGGGTATAGACAAGAGCCGCGACCAACCCGGAGAGTTTGCCCCATTTGCCGGCAAAAAGGTACATGGCAAATGCGGAAAAGAGAATACTTCCGGCAAAAAGCAGTTTAATACTGTCCACAAACCCAAAGCCTAAAAGATGAATTATTTCCCCCAGGTAGAACGGGAGGGGGTAGAGAAAATCCAGAACTGGATAACCGTAGCCGTGATTTAAGGGGTAAAGAAAGCGGACCGGAAATTGTCCTGTCCGAAGTGTTTGGTGAAAGGCCGAAAGGCGAACAATCATCCATCCCCCATCGTCAGAGACCCAAAAACCGGGACGAAGAACAAGAAAGATTAAGGGAATAAGTAAAAGAAAGATTACAAAGTACGGGAATATTTTTTTAACCATGGCGGCGGAAACGCTCAGAATAGATAAATCCCAGGAAAAATACCAGCGTGACCAAGGTTGTCGCGAAACCGATCTTAAACGAAAGAGGATCATAGGTAAAGACCAGATGATGGGCGCCCCCGGGAATCGGAACGGCCCGGAAAGCAAAATCTGCCCGGTAAACCGGAACCTCTTCAGCATCAATTTTGGCTTTCCAACCGCTGTAGAAAGTGTCGGAAAGAAAGAGGAACATTTTTCCGGTAGTTTTAACGGCGAATTCGACACGACCGGGGAGATAGGAAACCAGTTTTGCTTCCCCGGTGGCTGCGGCGTCAGGGGAAAAATCAGGTTTTTCTTCCAAAATAATATTGCGATCCAAAGGGAAACTGGGACTGTGTATCCTGGAGATTATTTTTGCCGGATCGGAAATTACTTCATTGTCCCCGACCAGAAAAAATCTGGGGAGAGCGGTTTTGCGCAGATAGGCTTTCCACTTCAAATCCTGCCAGACCAGCCGGTAGCGTTCGGGAGGAAATTTATAGTCTTCCGGTTCCCAATTTGACTTGGGCAGATCATTTTTATCAAGGATATATTTCACCCCGAGAAGGTCTAAAAGCCGGTTGCGATAATAGTTGTCTTTATTGCTAAACCTGGCGTCGGAGCGGGGCACGTTTTGGCCGAGAGCGCCGTCAGACGAGGAATCAATAAACTCTCCGTAACGTTTTATGTAGAGCGGGTCATAACCCTCGGTGGAAAAGACCCGGTATTGGGTGGCGAAATTATTGTCCAAATAGGCCGTACCGAAACCAAAGAAGCGGTTCGGGTTCACTTTTTGCGAAAGAAAAGTAAAAACCGGGTGCGAAGGGAAAACGAATTTTTCCGGTGCAAACGGCTGGTGCTTATTGAAATAATAACTTTGCTCAAAAACGGCCAAGGCAAACAAGCCAACAAGAAACAGGGTAGTAAGTCCAGGGAATTTAAATTTACCAACGACAAAGGCTCCGGATAGGAGAAAAGTCAGAGTCGGAAGGACCAAATTGTTTTTGGAAACGATGTAGTCGGGAGTGTTTTTTGAAAGGACAACCAGCCAAAAAGAGAGGTAGACAAGACAAAGAATTACCAGAACGCCAAACCCCTGGCGAAAATTTTTTGTCCCGCTTTCCAGCCAATAATCAAAACCGAAGGCGGCAAGGATTGCAGCCGCAAATTCAAAAACAACAATCATCCGGGCCGGGATAACGGAAGAGAGCACCGGTATATGGGAAACAACAAAGATTAGGGCTGCCGGATAGGTGGCCAAAAGAACTCCCAGGACCGCCAGAAAAAGAAAAAAACGAACTTCAGACCTTCTTCTTACCAGAAACACTCCGATGACAGCAAAGATCAGTGCGACAACTCCAAAATAGGACCGGGCATCGGCATAATTAAAACTGCGGAAATTGTAAGTGGCGGTATTCCCCAAAAAATCCGAGGCGAAGGTGGTGACAAAATTTGGCCAGGGAAAGGTAGTTCTTTCTAAGAGAGCAATATTGGACCCGGTTTCCCGGGCTGACTGCAAATAGGCCTCCAGCGTCGGAACAAGTTGTATGGAAGAAAGAAGAGCCGTCAGAATAAAAACGGCAATAATAACTGGCGGGGAAACGCGCCGATAGAGGGCGTAAAGAAGGACAATAAAAAAGAAATAAACGGTGGTTTGGACATGGCCGCCGAAGACTGAGAAGCTACAGAAAAGGACCAGGAGAAAAATGTTGAGGGCCTTTTTTTGCTCTTGATAGCGGTCAATTGCCCAGAGAGCCAGAGGAAGAAACAAAAAAGACTGGAAGTTGACCAGAATTTCCTGCCAGCCGGTAAGATAGGAAAGATTGCCGACAACCAGCCCGCCGAAAATGCCGGCCAATTGAGAGAGCTTCAGATTTCGAAGATAGATATAAGTAAAGACGGAAAGAAGAAAAGAAACCAGGACAACTTTCCCGACCCAAGCCCAGATGGAAGGCAAAACAAAATACAGGATATTCAAAGGGAAAAGAATTGACGATTGGAGGTTGGCCAGCAAATAGGACCCGGAAAAATTGTAGGGGTTCCAAAGAGGAAGCTGGCCATGCTTAATTAGGTCGAAGGCAAGGGATTGCCAAACGAAGATCTGCCGAATGGCGTCAGCGGCAATGTACTCTTTGTGGGTTACCCAGGGATCGAAGCCCGGGTAGCCCCCGCTGTTCCAGGGAAAGAAAAAAGACACCAGGAGATCCCCGGGAAAGGGCAAAAGCTTTTTGAAATAGAGCTGCCAGAAGACGGCGATATTGGCCAGGAAGAAAACTACCAAAGGCAACCAGTATTGTCTGGACGTATCAATTAAAAATGAAACTCCACGACTAAAAGCCGTGGTCCGCCA
>CAZRUW010000087.1:0-8049 GCA_964603445.1 uncultured Gammaproteobacteria bacterium
AGTTTTGAGGATTTCATAAATTAGAGTTGCGGTTGTTCCTTTCCCTTTGGTGCCGGTAACACCAATTATTTTGGAAGGACAAAGATCAAAAAAGAGTTTCGTTTTTGAGGAAATTTTCACCCCCGCTTTTTCGGCGGCCACAATTTCCGGCCGGAAGCGGTAGATCCCAGGGCTTCTGATAATTACGTCAAAACCGGAGAGATCGCCGAAATTTTCCTGGCCCAGGTGCCACTTCAGGTTCGGGAACCCAGTCCGGTCAAATTCGGCCTGGCGGTCAAAAACATAAATCTCTGCCTTTCGGTGCAAGAGATAGGGAATGACATCTTGAGAATCTAAACCCCAGCCAAGAACGGCAACTTTCATAAGTCTGTTTTTTTAATTTTACCAGGTAATTTTTGCCCAAAGAAATTTTCGGCAACCTTGGTTACTCGCTCTGGAACGTCAGTAAAATAAAATCTGTAAGTCGGTTTTGATTTGGGCCGTAAAAGGTGCTTTTGAAGCAAAATTTGACGCAGTTTACGGGCAGTCGGTGGGCCTGAGGTTACCAAAGTTACTTTATTACCCATAGTTTTTGCTATAGCAGAGTAGAGAAGAGGGAAATGGGTGCAACCAAGAATTAAAGTGTCAATTTTGGCTTTTTTAAGCTCTGAAAGGTATCCCCTGGCGATTTCTTCCACCGCCAAACCGGCCGTTATTCCCTCTTCTGCCAAGGGGACAAATAAAGGACAGGCTTGTTGGAAAAGTGCAGTTTCGGGGTTCAACCCCTTTATGGAGCGCTTATACGCTCTGCTTTCAATTGTGCCAGTCGTAGCAATTAATCCCACTCGCTGATTTTTAGTTATGCTGGAAACCTCCAAGACTGTCGGATTAATAACGTCGATCACCGGCACTGGAGAAACTTTTTTAATAGCGCCTAAAGCATTGGCGGAAATGGTATTGCAGGCGATAACCAGGATCTTAACTTTCTTTTCTAAAAGGAAATTAGCCAGCTCAAGAGCAAACTTGGTGACCACTTCCGAACTTCGTGTGCCATAGGGAATGCGGGCGGTATCACCGAGATAAATTAAACTCTCGTTTGGCAGTTCTTTGATAATGTCTTTGACCACGGTTAAACCCCCGACTCCGGAATCAAAAATGCCAATGGGAAGATCGTTTTTTTTCATTGTCTAACTCAGGACGATTTGACAAAGTTCTCTTCGGACTTCGTAGATGGCCTTATCGTTTGGTGGACGATGAGGATAGATCCGGTTAGAAAGAAGGATGATAATTTTGCTTTTTTTTGGACAAATAACCAAGGATGTTCCGGTGAATCCGGTGTGGCCAAAGGAGTCTTCGGGGGTGTGGTCCATAAAATTCGGTTCGTCAATTTTCCAGCCCAAACCGACCCAGCCAAATTGGCTTTTCACCTGGGGACTGGTGGCCAGTTTGACAGTTTCCGGTTTCAGGATTCTTTGGCCATTCCCGCTCCCGAGAGAAAGCCACATGGCGGCGAATTTCCAAAGGTCGAGGGCAGTGGAGAAAAGACCGGCGTGACCGGCAATGCCGCCCAAAGCGTGAGCGCTTTCATCATGAACCCGCCCGTGAACCAAACGCATGCGCCAACTGTCATTTTCGGTCGGGACTATTTTGCTCAGAAATTTTTTCGGCGGATTAAAACTGGTGTTTCCTGGTTCCAAGGGATCGAGAATCGTCCTTTGGAGAAAATCGATAAATCGCATATTAGTAACAAGAGTTATTATCTCTGCCAAGAGCATCGGATTCACATTGCTGTAATAAACGGTCGTTCCCACAGAGGTAAAAGGATGATCTTTTAATACCCGATTTCTGATGACTTTTCCGGGAAAGTCCCGCAGCGAACTCAGAGCCAAACGCAAGCCGGAAGTGTGGGTAAAAAGATGTTTAATAGCGATTTTCTCCCGCCCTTCTCCGGTGAATCGGGGAATTATTTCGGAAACGGGGGTATCCAAATCAAACCGGCCTTTCTCCAGAAGGGCCAAAGCGGCCGTATAAGTGAAAAGTTTGGTCAACGAGGCAATGTCATAAATCATGTCCACGGAAAGTTGTTTGGTTCCGGGATCGGCGTATTTTGTGGTGCCAAAGGCTTTTGAGAGCTCGATTTTATCCCCAGTTCCAACCAAAACCACGGCTCCGGGGAAGACTCTCTTTTGGATGGCCGATAGGACCAGTTTATCAATGTCCTTTTCCATTAACAAATTCTTTAACCAGAGCTGGTTCGTTCCAGGGGACTTCCCTGCCGCCAAGATTCATGGACCGCTGATGCCCAACCCCGGTGAGAATCACGACATCCCCCGATTTTGCCAGCTTTAAAGCCTCCTCAACGGCCCGGCGCCGGTCGTTAATTACCAAGTAGCCGCGAATGCCTCCTTTCGGGACTGATATGCTTTGATCGGTATTTACTAAATGAATTAATTTAATGTGTTTAACGGTGTCAATTCCTTTTTCCAGATCAGAGATTATTTTATCCTTATCCTCGGAATAGGTATCTTCATGGGTCAGGATCATAATATCGTCAAATTGGGAGGCAATTTGAGCCATTATTGGCCGCTTGGTCTTGTCCCGATCGCCGGTAGCCCCAAAGACGTGGATGAGCTTGTTTTTCTTTTTATTCTGGAGAAAGAACCGGGCCACCGGTAAAACGGCGGCAAAAGCTTGCGGAGTGTGGGCAAAATCAACAATAACCGTGAAGGGTTTTCTGACCACGACCTCTAACCTGCCGGAAGGCGGCTCAAAGCTGGCCACAGCCCTTTTTATGGTTTCCTTGTCAATCCCCAGTAAATTTGCGGCAGCCACGGCCGCCAGGATATTGGATTTATTAAAATTCCCGACTAATTTCGTTTCTAAACGGAGTTTTGCCCAATCATCCAGTTTATAGGGAACAACCTCCTTGCCGGGGAGATTTTCCTTAAGAAAATTAAAGGAAGAATCATCGGCGTTAAGGACAACCTTGGGACACATCTTTAAGAATTTAAGTTTGGCCAAACGGTAGCTCTCAAAGGAATGATGGTAATCAAGATGTTCATTGTTGGCAATATTGGTAAGGACGCCGACGGCGAAATCTATGCTCCGGATCCGGTGTTGATCCACAGCAATGGAAGTGACCTCTAGGACCGCATGGGTGCAGTTGTTTTTGACGCTTTGCCACAAGAATTTCTGGACGCGCCAACGGCCGGGGGTCGTCGTGTGAGCGGACATCAGAGTGGAAGAAAGCCCGGCTTTAAGGCCGGCTGTGGTTAGGATATGGTGAATAAGAGTGGTCGTGGTGGTTTTGCCATCAGTGCCGGTGACCCCAATAACTGTTAGTTTTTTTGAGGGAAAGCGAAAAAAGACTGCCGCCGAGATTGATTCGAACAAATGAAAAATATTCTTGAGTTTTCGCAGCATAATGACAACTCATTTTACCATTTTTAAACCTTAGGGGCTAATGCCATAGTAATTAATGAGATCCCTGATAATGGCAAAAAAGACCGGACCGGCAGTGTCGCTTCCCCAGGGCCGGACTTCCGGCTCATTTAATTTAACCAAAACCACAAATTGGGGCGTTTCCGCCGGGAAAAAGCCAATTACGGAAGCGATCGTGCCGGAGCTGCTGTATTTTCCGCCGACGGCAATCTGGGCAGTGCCGCTTTTGGCCGCGATGCGAAAGGAGGCCAGTTCGGCAATCCTGTCTTTGGGGAAATGCTCCGGACTTTCATTGGCCACTTGAACCATCATCTGGGCGATAGTCTTCGCCGTCGACTCGGAGATGACTCTGGAGCCCAGAGGATGAGGCAGTTCAATAGTCTGACCTTGGTCAATAATTTTTGAGACCAGATAGGGCGTGGGTAACCGACCACCATTAGCTAAGGCTCCGAAGGCTCTCACCATCTGAAGGGCATTGACGCTTATTCCCTGGCCAAAGGTTAGGGTAGCCTGGTCAATGGGATAATAATCTCCTTTTGGCCGAAGGGATCCTCCCTCTTCTTCTTGGAGGTCAACCCCGGTTTTCTGGCCGAAGCCATATTTTTGAAGATAGGAATAAAGTGCAGGGAAACCGAGTTTCTCGCCGACAAAGACCATGCCGGTGTTGTCAGAGTTAACCAAAACGTCGGTCATGGTTTCATTGGGATGGTAATGGTTATCAAAAGTATGGATATAAAAGTTATAAATTTGTCTTGGACCGTCGCACTTGTCGCAGCGGGTATTTGGTGTGAGTTTCTGCTCATTTATAGCCGCCGCCATAATCAGGGGTTTTATAATCGAACCAGGCTCGAACAAATCGGCGACGGCTGGGTTTTTGTAGCGGGCAGTCTGATAGTAGGAAAAGTTGCCGGGGTCATAGTTGGGAAAACTGGCCATAGCCAAGACAGCCCCGTCACTGGGGTTCATGACAATAGCCGTGCCGCCGGAGGCTCGCCAATCACGGATCCCGGCTGTCAAGTCGGCTTCCACAAAATGTTGAACACCCCGATCAATAGTGGTAATTAGGGTCCGGCCGTCCTGCTTTTCGGTGCGGACTTCCTGGCCAATAGCAATAGGGCGGCCAAAAGCGTCTTTTTCGACCTTGATTTCCCCGGGACGGCCGGACAGCTCCCGATTGTAAAAGCCTTCCAGGCCAAAATAGCCTTTGGGGTTCCCGTTTTCATCGGAACCGACAAACCCCAAAACGTGGGCGGCCATAGAGGCTTCCGGGTAATCCCGGGTTTGTTCGTCGGTGAATCCCAAACCGGCAATATGCAGGTTTTCAATTTGGGATTTGGTTTGGGTGCTGAGAAAATGAGCAAGATTAACCCAGAGGACGTTTTCAGATCCGAGTCGGTCCAAGGTGATCTTTTCCAGACTGTCCTGAGTAGCTTTAAGAAGACTTTCCTGGTCCTGTAAACTGAGTACAGAGCTGTCGGTAGCCACAATCGGGACATCTTTGGCTAGTATTTGCGAAATCTGTTTAGCCACTTCCGTCCAATCGGCCGGCAGGTCGGGAAGATGAGCGTAAAGAAGATAGGCGTTTTTGTCGGAAACCAGAGCGGCACCGTCGACAGCTTTTATTTCTCCGCGACGGGCCGGAAGGAGCAGGCTGTAGAAATGCTGCTTTTCCGCCTCAGCCGAGTATTGTTCGGCAGAAATCACCTGCAAAAATACCAAGCGCAGGGAGATTACCACAAAACCAAAAAGAAAAACGACAGTTAAGAACCGGACTTTGAGAGAGAAACTCATCGCAGTACCTGAGAAGGAGTCGTTCCCAGGGCGACTTCAGGAGTGGTGGTTAAAAAGACAAGGCGAGAGGTTTTGGTGAAGCCCATTTCCCGGGCAACTTTGGCAATCTGGGACAGGGACTCCGGAGCGTGCAATTGTTCGGAAAGATCCTGATTTGTCGTTTCGGCCTGGGTGATGGATTTATCCAGGATCCGAAGTTTTTCTGACGCCTCGACCAAGCGATTAGCAATAACCACTCTGGCCACGGCCAAGAAAACGACAAAAAGGACCAGGATTCCCAGGAAGATTCCTGACAACCGATCTTTTTTTAAATTCTGTTCCGCTGCTAGTTTTTTCAAAGATTTTCACTTCTGCCTTAAGTGTCTTAATTAATCTAAAGTTTTTCGGCCGCCCGCAGTTTCCCGCTTCGGGCCCGGGGATTTGCCTCGATTTCCTCCGGTGTAGGCACAATTGGTTTGGCTGTCAGGTTTTGCAATAATTTTATGTTCGCTTTCATAAAATCTTTAACTATTCCGTCCTCGAGCGAGTGAAAACTGACGACAACCAGTCTTCCCCCGCTGGCAAGAAGCTCTGTGGCTTGCGGCAGGGCTGCTTCAAGATTGGCCATCTCGTCATTGACAGCAATGCGCAGAGCCTGAAAGGTCCGGGTTGCCGGGTGAGTCCGGTCACGCTTGCCTCTTCGACTGACCGATAAAATTATTTTCACCAGTTCGTCGGTAGTTTCTATCTTTTTAGCCGACCGGTATCTGACTATGGCTCTAGCAATCCGCCGACTGTCCCTTTCTTCCCCAAATCTCCAAAACAAGTTTGCCAACTCGTTTTCGGATCCGGCGTTAAGAAAGTCCGCGGCAGTAACCGTTTGACCGCCCGGATCCATTCTCATATCCAGCCTCGCAGGGAGAGACCCTGCGAAGCTAAAGCCCCGGTAGCCGGTTTCCAGTTGGTGGCTACTTACCCCCAAGTCGAAAAGAATCCCGCTGACCGGGCTAAACCCAGTCTCGGTTGCTATTTGTTGTAAATGTGCAAAGTTTCCCTGTTTCAAAACTAATTTTTTCTCTCTTATTTCTTCTTTCTTATTTTCTTCAACAAAATCTATTGCCTCCGTGTCCTGATCTATTCCCAAAACTGTTCCTCCTGCTCTCAGTATTTCCGCAGTGTGCCCTCCGCCCCCCAGCGTGCAATCGATATACTTTTTACCTGACCTGATATTTAGGTATTCAACTGCTTCTTTTAAAAGTACTGGAACATGATAGTCATTCATCGACTTTAATCAGGTTTCCAAGAACTCCCTTGCCCTCTAATTGATCGACCATCTTGTTCCACTCCGAAACATCCCAAATTTCAAAATGATCCCCGGCGCCAATGACAACAATTTTCGATTTTAAACCCGCATATTCACGTAATTTTGTCGGTAAACTGAAACGTCCTTGATTATCAAACTGCGCCACCTCGGCTGAGGCAAAGACTTGCCGCCGGATTAGCCGTCCGTCGGAATCAAAAACCGGCTTGTCAAACCCGGAACCAATCACTTCATCCCAGCCTTCGACGGAAAACCCGAAAACACATTTTTCAAAACCGATTGACAGCACAATTTGATCACTATTGAGAACCCGTCGGATTTTTGCCGGCAGGGACATTTGCCCGCCGGATAATAAAGTTGCTTCATGAGTTCCTAAGAAATAACTTCGCACGAAAACACACTATTTTTTACTAATTGATACTAGTTTTACTCACTTTTCACGCAATGTCAAGAGGTTGGTTGAAACAATACCATAAAAGGATAAATACGGCTATGCAAAGACAAATGCTGGAACAGCTAATCAATCCAGCAGGGGTGGAGGTCCAACGGAAACAACGAAAAGGCGTTTATTTGGCTGCCCAAACGCGAAGACGGGAAAACTTGGCTGTTGCAGAAGGAACTAGAAGCGCAATCAGTCAATTCGAGTTGGCTCTTAAAGAGGAATAGTCCCCGTCCAGGTGGGACTTTCTCCTGACGAAGTCGTGAAGTCCAGCTCTACATCGATTGAAGTTACCCCGTCATGGCGGACGCATGACTTGGTCGAACAAGTGCCCAAATCGATAGTTTTAGTAAAAGTTGTTGCCCCGTTGACGGCTATCGGAACAGAAGAAAGAGCCCCTTGGGCGCCTTTATTTGAGGTTTGGTATTGAACCACGTAATTGACTGCTTGGACAAGATCGGCGGGCATTCCGGAAACAGTGACAGTGAAGTTGGCCAAACCGTTGGGGCTTTGGCCTTTTTTAGCAGTGACACTGAGCTTTTGAACCCACTCGGGCTGGGAAGCCAGATCAACTTTTTTGATAGCCGGACTGGCAGATTGAGGAATGGCAGGCTCTTGAGGCTTTACCTGGGACTTTTGCCAAATTAAAAAGCCCGCAATGAGGGCTAGAACAACAATCAAACCACTGATAATTACGGGTAGTTTCCGCTTCATTTTGGAATTTTTGAAGATGGAGGTTTTTGAATCTTCGATCTTGAATTCTGGATTTCTTGATTTCTCGATCAAGAGGTCAAAATATCAAGTTATCAAGTTCAAGGATATCAAGCTTATCCAACTTCAAGGATTTCTACCTGAGCTTTTCTTTAAAATACTCTTCCAGCTTAGCAACATTCACCCGTTCTTGTCCAGTGGTATCCCGATCCCGGACGGTGACGGTGTCATCGTCAAGAGTCTGGTAGTCCACGGTAACGCACCAGGGAGTGCCGATCTCATCTTGAGCCAAGTAGCGCTTACCGATGTTTCCGCGATCGTCCCAGGCAACCATAAAGTTCGGTTTTAGGCGGTGATAGATATCCCTAGCTTTCGTCACCAGACTGTC
>CAZRUW010000088.1:0-20707 GCA_964603445.1 uncultured Gammaproteobacteria bacterium
ATAATTGGCGTCACCGGGACCAAGGGCAAGGGAACAACCGCAACCTTAATTTATGAAATTCTCAAATCGGCCGGCAAAAAAGTTTTTCTGGGTGGGAACATCGGATCAGGGATATTTGGGATATTGGGGAAATTGGGAAAAGACGATTGGGTTGTTTTGGAACTGTCCAGCTTTCAGCTTATTGACCTGCACAAATCCCCTCATATTGCCGTGGTGTTAATGGTTACCTCTGAACACCTTGATTGGCATAAGGACACCAAAGAATATATTGAGGCAAAGAAAAATATTGTTTCTCATCAGACAAAAGAATATTTTGCGGTCATTAATGATGACTATGGTAACAGTAAATTAATTGGTCGGGCCGGAAAGGGTGAAAAATATTATTTCAGCCGCACCCACGAAGTGTCTCCCGGATGCTTTTTGATGCAGAAAAACCTGATGTATCGATACATCAATAGTAAAGAGGTCATAATGTATCAACGCGAAGTAAAATTACGGGGAGAACATAATTTAGAGAACGTCTTGGCTGCAGCCACGGCAGCCAAATTAATTGGTGTACCGACAAACACCATAAAAAAAGCCGTTATAAACTTTAAAGGTTTGGAACATCGCTTGGAAGAGGTAGCCACCGTCAACGGCGCGACTTTTTACAACGATTCGTTTTCGACCACCCCGGAAACCGCCATCGCGGCTGTCAAATCCTTCACTGAACCGCTAATTATAATCCTTGGCGGAAGCGAAAAAGGGTCTGATTTCACCGAACTGGGCAAAACAATCGTACAGGCAAAAAATATCAAAGCCGTTATTTTAATTGGTCTCATGGCTGACAGGATCCGGACCGCCATTACAACATTTGCAAGAGGTGGTCTTGCAAATGGCGCTGTAGAGCCCCGAATTATTCCAGGGGGAAAAAACATGGCGGAAATAGTCGAAATGGCGTATAATAACGCTGCGTCTGGCGATGTGGTTCTTCTGTCTCCTGCCTGCGCCAGTTTTGATATGTTCAAGAATTATAAGGATCGAGGGAACCAATTTAAACAGGAAATTCAAAAGTTAAAAATCAAAATGCAAAATTACAAGTCAAAAGTGAAAAGTTTCTGAATTTTATTTTTCCAAACTTAATACCCCGGACGTAAGGATGGGAGATGGAGTTTGCTCCGGCGTAAGCCGGACTCACCGAAGGTGAGCAAAAAAGAAACTCGGCAAAGCCGTGCGCCTTAGGCAGACCACGGCTTTTAGCCGTGGAGTTTCATCTTGAACTTTTAACTTTTAATTTTTGACTTTTGACTTTTTATGAAAATTCACTTCATGGGTATTGGCGGTTCAGGCATAAGCGCGGTGGCCCGGATGGCTCGTGAGCAAGGCTATAGTGTTTCCGGTTGCGACCTTGAAGAAAGCTCCCTAACCTATCGCCTTCGGAAAGACGGTATTCCAGTAGAAATTGGCCATAATCCGGATCATCTGAGAAAAATTGACCTTTTGGTGCACACGCCGGCGGTGTTATACCAAAGTCTAACCCATCCGGAATATACCGGTGCTGTCAAAAAAAAGATCGCCATGATCTGGGAAGAATTTATGGCTAAATATCTCCAAAATGGCAAATTTGTGATCGCCGTTGCCGGCACTCACGGCAAAGGCACCACCACGGCCATGATCTCCAGAGTCTTAGAGGAAGCAACTTTCGATCCCACTTGCGAAATAGGGGCTAACCTTCTCGACTGGGGCAAAAAAAACTACCGGATCGGGAAATCCCGGTACTTCGTCTGCGAAGCCGACGAATTTCGCGACAAATTTTTGCTTTACCGCCCGGAAATTGCCGTCATCACTTCCATCGAAATGGACCACCCGGAATATTTCAAAAACTTTGAAACCGTCCTCAGTTCATTTCGCCATTTTGCCTCCAAAGCCAAGGTAGTCATTGCCAATTCGAGCCTTAAAAAGTATCGCCTGGCCGAAAAAGCCGTCTACTATCAGCCGGTGGAATTCAAGCTGAAACTGCCAGGTTTGCATATCAAAGCAGATGCCGGAGCGGCTTTCGCTCTCGCCAAGTTTTTGAAAATTAAGGAGCCGGTCATTAGAAAAGCCTTGGAGAATTTTTCCGGTTGCGAGCGCCGGTTCGAATACCGCGGGCAAGCCGGTGGCGTCAAGATTTATGATGATTATGCCCACCACCCGACCGCCGTTTCCTATAACATTAAAGCCGCCAGGGAACTCTATCCCCAAAAGAAAATTTGGGTTGTCTTCCAACCCCACATGCACGCCCGCCTGGAAGCCCTTTTTTCCGATTTTGTCAAAAGCCTCCGCCTGGCCGACCGGGTTGTGGTCACCGACGTCTTCACCCGCCGGGAATCCGGCGTCACCAAACCTTCCGGTAAGGATCTTGCCTTAGCCATTGGCGGCCCGAAAGCCACTTATGTCGGCGGTGAACTCACCAATGTGGCCAATTTTGTCCAGCGCAATACCAAGAAGGGCGATGTAGTATTATTCCTGGGAGCGGGCGACATTTACCAAGCCAGTGATTATTTGGTAAAAGGGATAATATAAGTGGATTTCCAGATCTGAGCAAGCCTCAATACAGAATAGTTGATGGGGTATGCCCCGTTGGGAAGAACGGCAAAGGTAAGCACCCGGTTACTGCGGTAGTTACTCATACTCAGGTTGCCAAAGGCGAAGTCCTCTGTCCCCTTCACTGTAAGCGTGTTTTCATCACTAAAAGCGTTCCGACAGATTAATTCGGGTAAGGAAAGTTGCCCCTGCAGTTGGAGACAGCCGTGCAAGAATCTTTCCATCTATAGGGTACCCTACGTGTGAAGCTATTTCACCCCCGGTGTGTAAAGCTAGTGTGCAAAGCTAAAGGATAATTACTTCCGGCTCGAGATTGATGTCGAAATGTTTTTTGACATCTTCCCGCATTTTTCCGGTGAAATCGAGAATTTCCTGACCGGTCGCTCCGCCATAATTAACGACGATCAGGGCGTGCTTTTCAAAAGTGCCGACATTGCCGGTTCTTTTGCCCCGCCACCCCAGAACATCCAAAAGCCTTCCCGCGGGAATTTTGACCATATCCGTCATTTTAAATACCGGATCGTCCGGGTTGGGATAGAGCATTTTGTTGATGGGATAGGCCTGGAGATCGGACACTTCATTTTGTAGTTCTTGATATCTTTTTTTGGTCAAAAAAGGATTTTTAAAAAAACTGCCGGCGGTCCCGATTTTGTGCCAGTCGGGCATTTTAATTAGCCGCTGGTTCGTGACTGCTTGGGCCACTTGTTTAGGGATATACGGCGGTTTGGCTATTTTATCTAATTCGCTCTGCAATGACTCGTAAGGCCTTGAACCGAAATAGTTTGTGTCGAAGTGCGCGACCTTATAAAGTCGAAACACTACACTGGTCACAAAAAACTTGCCACGCAAGTCGTGTTTAAAAATGCTGTCCCGATAAGTGAATTTGCAATCTGAGTTACTTAAGGTTCTTAAGTTACTTAAGTCACTTAAATCAAATCCTTGAATATTTTCAATGACGTCACTCACGTTTTGGCCATAAGCGGCAATGTTTTGCACCGGTGCTGCCCCTACTGTGCCCGGAATGAACGCCAGGTTCTCAATTCCTGACAGACCCTGATCTACCGCCCAGTTGACAAAGTCGATCCAACTTTCACCGGAACCCACGTCGACGATCATCTCGTTACCCCGCACTTTTAAAACCTTTCGACCCTTGATTTCGTTTTTGACTACCAGACCGGCAACATCCTTAGTCAGTAATAAATTGGCCCCTTCTCCCAGAATTAATTCCGGTTGGTTTTTTGGAGGGATATCCGCAGAATTGGAAATGACAGCAAAACTTGCGGCTTTGACACTTACTCCAAAAGTGTTCAGGGGGCGTAAATCAACATTCCTTTGAATCTTTCTCACAGGCGTCGTATTATATAATACACGTGCTTTCAACTTGGGATCGACAAGCGTTCATGACGACATATACTGTCACTGGTGGAAAAATATTGCACGGTAACGTCGAACTGCACGGAGCCAAAAATGCCGGTTTTAAGGCAATGATCGCTTCTCTTCTTGCTGACAGCCCGTCAACAATTTGCGGTTTGGGACTTATCTCCGAAATTGATTTTGCCACCCGGGCAATTACGGCCCTTGGCGGAAAAATAATACCCCAAACCGACAGGCACTGTCTTAGTGTCGACCCCACAAAATTAAATTCCTTTTCCGTCCCGGTGGAAATTGGCGAGAAATCCCGGGCGTCCAATCTTTACGCCCCATCCCTCCTGGCCAAGTTTGGCAAGGCAGTTTTGCCCATCCCCGGCGGTGACAGGATTGGTAAAAGGCCGTTGGAAAGGCACTTCGCCGGTCTGGAAACCATGGGCGCCAGAATTAATATTGGCAGCGCGGAAATTGTCATTGAAGCGGACAAGGGACTCAGAGGGGTTACTTACTCCTTTCCCAAAAATACCCATACCGGAACAGAATTCCTGATTATGGCGGCGGTTAAGGCTGACGGAACAACCGTCCTGGAGAATGCCGCCGCTGAACCGGAAGTCGACGATCTTATCAAATTCTTAAATTCATTGGGTGGCAGGATCGAAAGGGTGGCAGCGCGCACTATAAAAATTGTTGGGGTAAAAGAACTTCATGGCGGAAAGCACACAGTGATGAAAGACCGCAACGAAGCGGTCACTTTTGCTTGTTGCGCTCTGGCCACCCATGGCCGGGTAAACATTGTTGGCGGCGACCCCAAAGTTTTAGAGGCTTTTTTAGTCAAAGTTTCGGAAGCGGGTGGAAGATATCACTCCTATCCTGGTGGTCTTGAATTTACTTCCTCCGGAAAACTTCAAGCCACCAGTGTCACTACGGCCCCTTACCCGGCTTTCATGACTGACTGGCAGCCTCTCTGGTCAACCCTCATGACTCAGGCGCAGGGTCAGTCCGTCGTTCATGAAACAGTTTACGAAAAGAGGTTTGACTATGTCCCCTCACTTTTAAAAATGGGGGCGAAAATAGTTTTTTTTGAACCGAAACTTCCAAATCCGGACGCCGCCTATAACTTCAATCTTTCCGACGACACCGCCGGTAACCAGCACGCCATAAAAATATTCGGGCCCACCAAGCTTTCCGGGCAGGAAATCGAAGTGAATGATGTCCGCAGTGGCGCGACAGCCCTAATGGCCGGACTTATTGCTTCCGGGCAAACGAAAATCATTGACCCAAGAGATCAAATTAAGCGGGGATATGAAGATTTGGTGGAAAATCTGAACGGGCTCGGAGCTCAAATTCAGACAGAGGATGAAAATGGTATATAATAACCGGAAATCAAGCAAGCATGGCCCAACTTTTAGGATTACTGCTCCTCTCGTTTTTTATCACCGCCGTTCTTCTGGTTCCCTTCATTGATTTCCTCTATAAGCTGAAACTGAAAAGGACCAACGAAAAAAAGCGCGTCGACACTCTCGACAAAGCCGCCCCAATCACCGCCCGGTTGCTGGGAAATAAACCCAAGGTTCCTATCGGCGCCGGAGCGTTGGTAATCATTGTCACTTGTGTCCTTTCCCTTTGGTCGTACGGTCTGTTGGAAATCGAAGCCCGCCCGGGGGAGTTGGCGGTCCTTCTTTTTGCCATGTTGTCTTTTGGCCTTTTGGGTCTATATGACGATCTGCGAAAAAATATTAATCTCCAGGGCAGCAATTTTTTCGGACTTCGCTGGCGTCACAAATTTGCTATCCAGCTTATCCTGGGACTAATTATCGGCGCCTATTTCTGGGTGGTTCTTAAATATGATTTTGTCAACATCCATTGGTTTGGGATGCTGGATGTCGGTTTCCTGTTTGTCCCGATGGCCGCTTTCATTGTCGTGGCCTTCGCCAACGCCTATAACATTACCGATGGTCTTGACGGCCTGTCTTCCGGGGTGCTTTTGATTTGCCTGACCGCTTTTATAGTTTTGTCCTCGCAACTTCTTCACCCTGCCCTGGCTTTGTTTATTGCCATCTGGATCGGTTCGCTGATTGCCTTTCTCTACTTTAATATTTTTCCGGCCCGGGTGGAACTCGGGGACACCGGGGCTCTCGCTTTTGGGGCCACTCTGGCCGTCGTTGGTCTTCTGACTGGCAAAATATTTGCCCTAACACTTATCGGCGGCGTCTTTGTTTTGGAAGTTCTAAGTTCTTTTATCCAGATGTTGTCGAAACACTTCCGGAACCGGAAATTTTTTGAGGTGGCTCCTCTTCACCTTTGGTTTTTGAACCGGGGCTGGGAAGAACCAAAAGTCGTCGTCCGCTTCTGGCTAGTTGCCATCCTCTTTGCTATATTTGGTCTGTGGATCGGCGTCATCAAATAAAAACATCCGTTTTTGATTTTTGGCCGTTAATTTGCGTTTTGGGACTGGTGGCCTTCGGAATCCTCATGGTTTATGATGCTTCTTCCGCCGCCGCCGCCCAAAGCTTCCACGACAAATATTATTTCCTCAAAGACCAAATTAAATGGGTCATTCTCGGACTTCTGGGGGGTGGCGCCGCTTCTCTTATTGACTACCGGCTCTATCGAAACTTCGCCGTGCCGATACTGGTGGGTTGCCTCTTTTTCCTTCTGGCGGTTTTTCTCCCCGGGATCGGCATCCATGCCTATGGCGCTTACCGCTGGGTCAATTTGGGAATCACCGTCATTCAACCCTCGGAACTCTCCAAACTGGCCTTAATTATCTATCTTTCCGCCTGGCTGACTACCAAAGAGAAAGGGCGTCTGCTGCCGTTTTTTCTTCTGGTCGGTTTGATGGTGGGTTTAATTATTTTGGAACCGGATATGGGTACGGCCGTTGTCCTGTTTGGGACCGCCCTGGTGATTTATTTTCTTTCTGACAGTTCCTTAATCGGCCTGCTGGCTATTCTTCCGGTAATCGTTGCCGGAGGGGTTTTTCTGGCTTTGCGCTCCCCCTATCGGCTGAAAAGAGTACTTTCTTTTCTTGACCCCGATTCCGACCCCTTTGGGGCGTCCTACCACATCCGGCAGGCCCTAATTGCCCTGGGCAGCGGGGGAGTTTTCGGCCTGGGGCTGGGCAATTCCCGGCAAAAATACTCCTATCTCCCGGAAGCCACAACCGATTCCATTTTTGCTATCATTGGTGAGGAATTAGGGCTGGTCGGAACGGTCACCTTAATCGTTATTTTTGCCTTTTTAATTATCCGCGCTACGAAGATGACTTTGGAAGTCGAGGACATTTTTGGCCGGCTTTTGGGAATGGGTATTATCTCTTGGCTGGCAATTCAGACGGCGGTTAATTTGGGGTCAATTGTGGGGGTGATTCCCTTAACCGGTGTCCCTCTGCCGTTTATTTCTTACGGCGGGTCGGCTCTGATTGTGGAACTTGTCGGTGTGGGAATACTCTTAAACATCTGGAAGCAGAGTAGTCAGTAATCTCTTATGAAGCGAATTTTTATTACCGGAGGTCACTTTGCACCGGCCCTGGCTACTATCCAAGAACTTAAAGACCGGGGGGGTTGGGACATTTTTTATATCGGCCGCCGTTTTGCCATGGAAGACGACAAGGCGGAAGCTCTGGAATATACTGAACTTAAGAAAATCCCCGGTCTTACCTATTTGATCATTACTTCCGGCCGACTGCAACCGAAATTTTTCGTCAACATTTTCCAGTCAGTAAAATCTCTTTTGAAAGTTTTTATTGGCCTATGTCAGGCCCTAATTTGGATTCTTAAGTTTCACCCGGATGTTGTGCTGTCTTTTGGCGGCTATGTCGCTATACCCATTGTCTCTTGGGCTTGGCTCTTGGGCATCCCGATCGCGACCCATGAGCAGACAATAGGCTTTGGCCGGGCCAACAGGCTGATTGCCAAACTGGCTGACAGGATCCTCGTTTCCTGGCCCGAGACGGCGAATCATTATCATCAAAACAAAGTGGTTTTAACCGGGAACCCCTTGCGCCGGGAAATTATTGCCGTCATCCGCCAAAAAAAAGCGCCGTCCCCGTCCCCGACCATCTATATTACCGGCGGAAACCAGGGCGCGCACGTGATTAACGAAGCCGTCAAAGAGGTTCTTCCCCAGCTTCTTTCCTCCTATGAATTGATTCACCAAACCGGTGACGCCAAAAAGCTTGCTGATTTTGCCGCTCTGGAAGAGGAGGCTTCAAAGTTGCCCGAAGAGCTCCGGCAAAACTATCATTTGGCAAAGTTTTTCGATGCCCAACAAGTCGCCAAGGCGCTTTGGCAATCTGACCTGGTCATTACCCGGGCCGGGGCAAATATCACGACGGAGCTTCTCGCTCTTGGAAAACCGGCCCTTTTTATTCCCATCCCGTGGTCAGAAAAACAGGAGCAGATGGAAAACGCCAAATATATACGCCGCCTTCAGTTGGCCGAAATTTTGCCTCAGGAAAAACTCACGGGGAGCAGTTTACTTGACCAAACACGGGAAATGGTTAAAAATCTGGACCGCTATAAGCGGAATATCTCTCAGGCGAAAGAAACGGTCCCCCTTGATGCTGCTTCCCGGATTGTTGACGAAGTAAAAGGTCTGATTGTTTCATGAGGCAAAGATTTATAATCCTTTTTTTAGCCCTTGCCGTGGCCATTCTCGCTCTCTTTTCTTGGCGGCGCTTTCCGGCTCCCGAGGGAACGGACATTCTCACCCCATACTCCCGCCCGGATCAAAGCTTGGAATTAACCAAACAACTGACAGACTCGGGACTGAATCTGGGGGCCGCTCCTGTGATTCTTGGGGATTCCATTGAAGCGTCGGTTTCCGGATATACCGTCCTTTTTGACGCCAACGGAGATTTCAAAGGTCAAATCCGGGCTTTACAACTTGTTCTCTCCCGCCTTAAAATGGATAGCAAGACAAAGACTGAAATCGATCTGCGCTTTAATAAGGTTATCATCAGATAGGAGTGCATGGCCAAAGACAGAATTTTTACCGCCATCGATGTTGGTTCCTCTAAAGTAACCACTATTATCGCCTCAGCGCTTAAAGACGAGAAAATTTCCGTTGTGGGGGTTTCTACGATTCCCTCTAAAGGTCTCAAAAAAGGGCAGGTAGTGGATATTGATGAAGCTGTCAGTTCCATCTCGGAAAGTGTGGAAGCGGCGGAAAGAATGGCCGGGCTGTCGGTTGGCTCGGCTGTTGTGTCCATTGGCGGAGCCCATATCCAAAGCCAGAACAGCAAGGGAGTGGTGGCGGTGGCCGAACCGGAAGGAGAAATCACTCCGGTGGATATCAAAAGGGTTGTCGAAGCCGCCCAGGCTGTCTCATTGCCTTCCTCGCGGGAAATTCTTCACGTTCTGCCCCGGGATTTTTCTGTTGACAGCCAGGCGGGAATAAAAGACCCTTTGGGGATGACCGGCGTCCGTCTGGAAGTGGATACCCAGATTGTCACCGGCTCGACAACGGCGATCAGAAATCTGGCCAAGTGTATCGGAGAAGTCGGAATTGATGTTGAAGCGGTAATCTTCTCCGGGTTGGCTTCTTCCGAAGCCGTCCTTTCCGACACTGAAAAAGAACTCGGGGTAGTTTTGGTCGACATCGGGGCGGGAACTACTGACGTGGCCATCTGGGTTGACGGTGCGCTGTCCTATTCCAGCGTTCTTCCGGTTGGGGCCCGCAACGTGACCAACGACATTGCCGTTGGCCTTCGTGTCAGTCTGGAAAGCGCTGAAAAGATAAAACTGCTTCTTTCTTCAAGAACCCGTCCGAAGTTTGCCGCGGCTCTCGAAGACCAAAAACCCCTGAAAAGTGCTGACGAACTCAATCTTTCCGATCTTGGACTGCCGGAAGATGTGGAAAAAGTTTCCCGGAAAACCCTGGTTGAAGGGATAATTAAACCCCGGTTGCTGGAAATTTTCACCTATGTCGGTTTGGAAATAACTAAGAGTGGCTTTGGAACAATGACACCAGCCGGAGTGGTGGTCACCGGCGGGGGAGCCGAAACAATCGGGGTTCTTGAAGCTTGCCGCTTCCGTTTGGCTATGCCCTGTCGTCTCGGCTCTCCATTTTCCACCCCGGGTGACGGCGGCGCGGAAATTTCCGGCCTAATTGACGAGCTCTCCTCGCCGCAGTTTGCCACCGGCATCGGGCTTATAATTTCCGCGGCTAAACAAACGAAACTGGGAAAGATCATTCCCAAAGCTCCGTCTGTCTCCTTGCCAAACTTTGATTTGTTTGCTAAGATCGGCGGGAAATTGCCGTTAGGTAATCTCGCCCAAAAAATTGGCAAACTTCTTAAATCATTTTTACCCTAGAGGGAGTAATCGCTAATATATCAATCTTTCAGATTGATGCGCCCGAGCACTTCGACAAGCTCAGTGTTCGGGGCTAACGAATTCATTCTGATGCACGAATATACGAATTCGTATATTGGTATATTAGTGTATCGGTTTTAGATTTGTATATTAGAGATTACTCTTGTAGACCTTCATGTTAATAAAACCAGACCTGACAAGATTCGCGAAGATTAAAGTTATCGGCGTTGGCGGTGGCGGGGGAAACGCCGTCGCCTCGATGATTGCTTCCGGGTCAATTCACGGCGTTGATTTTGTGGCTATTAATACCGATGCCCAAGTTCTTCTGGCCAATCCGGCCCCGACCAAGATTCAAATCGGTGAAAATTTGACGCGGGGTCTTGGTTCCGGCGGGGATCCAGAAACCGGCAAAAAAGCCGCGGAAGAATCTGTCAAGAAAATTGAGGAAAAGATCGTCGATGCCGACATGATTTTTATCGCCGCCGGTATGGGTGGGGGAACCGGCACCGGGGCTTCCGGGGTAATTGCCGAAGTCGCCAAGAAAGCCGGCGTTCTGACTGTCGGCGTCGTTACCAAGCCTTTCTCTTTTGAAGGAACCCAGCGCCAGGTCATTGCCGAAGAGGGTGTCGCCGAGCTCAAAGATAAAGTTGACGCGCTCATCGTTATTCCTAACCAAAGAATAATTGAGATCGTGGACAAAAAAGTCACTCTGTTGGAAGCTTTCCGCATGGCCGATTCAGTTTTAACCGCCAGCGTTCAGGGAATTTCCGATTTAATCGTCATGCCGGGGCTGGTCAACCGGGACTTTGCCGATGTTAAAAGTATTATGGCCAATGCCGGGTCGGCTCTCATGGGCATTGGCACCGGTAATGGGGAAAACCGGGCCGGGTCGGCTGCCCGCCAGGCCATCTCTTCGCCGCTTTTGGAACTGACTATCGACGGGGCCAAAGGAGTTCTTTTCAACATCATTGGCGGTCCGGACATGACGATGACCGAGGTTGATGAGGCTTCCCGAATCATCGCCGCTGCGGCTGACGCCGACGCCAAAATCATTTTCGGAGCCACGATTGACGAATCCATGGTTGACCAAATTAAGATCACCGTCATTGCCACCGGCTTTGATGAGAACCGCCAGCGCCTCAAACAACTGCGTTTTGAGCACCAAGCTGCCGCTCCGGCCCAGGCTTATTCCGGACCGACCGGAATTGTTTCTGACGCCCAAACGTCCAATGAGCGGGTCCAAACCCCGCCTCCGGCGCCGGCCGAGGAAGAAACCACGAAAATCTCCCCTGATGAATTCGGCGAGCAATTTGAAATCCCCGCCTTTCTTCGTAAAGGTAAGTGAAAAGAGCTAGAATATTTCTGTGACCGAAAAAATCATTGGTTACCTTCTACTTAGCGCCGGCCTTCTGGTCATGGTTTTCTCCAGCGTCAATCTGTTGCTTGTTTTTGCCGGGAAAGCCGAGCCGGTCCAACTATTTCACTTTAACAGTGTTTCTCTTGATCTGGGGCAAATGCTTTCCGCCCAGCTTCCGGCGGCGGCCAGATCCGGCATCCAAACCACAACCGCCCCCGCTGAGCTAATTCCCGCCGACATGATCAACCAAATTTCCAACGTCACTATCCATCTTTTCCTGATGGGTTTTCTGGTCAGCGTCGGCCAAAAAATAGCTTCCCTGGGAGTCGAACTTCTTCGCCCGGTGACCATAAAAGTGAAGGGTAAAGAGGAAATTCCGGCCGAAAAAGAGTAAAATACTCCCAAAGCTTTGAAGGAGTGATCACTCCTTTCTTCCCGAGCCTGCTTGCTCTGAGCATATCGAACAAGTCGAGGGAGAGCTGCGAAAGAAAGGGCTGGTAACTAGTTGCTAGTGACCGGGAACGATTAGACTCGCGTAAATGAGATCCGCCGGCTGGCGGAAAACAAGGTGGTACCACGGTTCGCCCGTCCTAATATTTGGATGGGTTTTTTGATATCATCAAGACATGAAAAAGAAAGAAAAAACTGTATATGCTTTCATTGACAGCCAGAATTTGAATTTGGCCATTCGGGACTGTGGTTGGAGCTTAGATTTTAAGCGATTTTTTGTCTATCTTCAGGACAAATATCATGTCCGGAAAGCCTTTCTTTTTATTGGTTATGTGGCTGGGAACGAAGCTCTTTATACCCACTTGCAGGAATCTGGATACGTTGTGGTCTTCAAACCAACGCTGGAGCGTCGGGAAGGTGACAAAGTTATCACTAAGGGCAACGTCGACGCTGAATTAGTCCTTCATTCAATGATACAATTTCCTAATTACGACCAGTCAATCATTGTCTCGGGTGATGGTGATTTCCATTGCCTGATTGAGTATTTAGAAGGAAAAAATAAATTACTTCACCTTGTAATTCCTAATCCAAGAAGATATTCTGCCTTACTACGGAAATTCCGAAGATATTTTGTCTACATTGTGGATTTAAAATCAAAATTGAGAAAACAAAAAGAGAAGGAGTAACCTTCGGACAAACCTTAGGTGTGCCTTCTCATCGTGATGAGCAGATTCTATCATATGAATCAAAGAAGTCAAGCAAAGTTCAAACCTGTCGATCCAAAAATAAATTTCCCGGAAATGGAAGAGAAAGTACTTTGCTTCTGGAAAGAAAATAAAATTTTCGAAAAGTCCGTTGACCGGCGACCGAAAAGCAAATCATGGACCTTTCTCGACGGCCCGCCTTTTGTTACCGGCATGCCGCACTATGGAACGCTCCTGTCCAGTATTCCGAAGGATTTATTCGGCCGGTATTGGACAATGAAAGGCTATCGCGTCCGGCGCGTCTGGGGTTGGGACGGTCATGGTTTGCCCATTGAGAACAAAGTAGAAACAAAGCTCAAGATCAGGCGGAAACGGGATATTGAGGAAATTGTGGGAGTGGATAAGTTTATTCAAGAATGTCTGGGGTACGTTTCTGAAGTCTCTGCCGAATGGGAATGGTATGTTGACCATATCGGTCGCTGGGTCGATTTTAAAAACGCCTACAAAACCTGGGATTTACCCTATATGGAAAGCGTCATGTGGGTTTTCAAGCAAATTTATGACAAGGGTTATATCTATAAAGGTCTCCGTGTTTCTTTGTATTGCCCCCATTGTGCTACTCCAATCTCCAATTTCGAAGTAGCCATGGACGCGGACAATTACCAAGAAGTTACTGAACCGGCGAACACCTATAAATACCAACTGGCAGACGACCCGGAAACATATCTTTTGGCCTGGTCGACGACGCCCTGGAACAAAATTGTCACTCCGGCCCTGGCAGTCAATCCCAGTCTTGACTATGTCAAAGTTCGCCAGGCCGGGGCTTTTTATATTTTGGCCAAAGCGACCACTAAAATGCTTTTGGATTTGCCATACAAAATAGTGGATGAATTTAAAGGCGGTTCTCTAATTGGGAAAAAATTTGTCCCGCATTACGATTTCTATAAAATCGACCCTGACAAGAAAGCTTTCCTTGTCATCGGTGGCGATTTTGTCACTGCCGAAGAGGGGACAGGGATTGTGACTATTGCTGCCTATGGAGAAGAGGATCTGGTCGCTATGAAAGAAAATAATATCCAGATATATCTCCATGTCGACGAAGAAGGAAATCTGAAAAGTGAAGTTCCCAACTGGGCCGGAATGTACTATCTCAATGTCAATGAAAAGGTGAATGAGGATCTCAAAAACAGGGGACTGGTTTACCGTGAGGATCCCTACCCGCATGCCGTTCCCACCTGTTGGCGCTGTCACACCCGGCTTATATACGCTCCCCAAAATGCCTGGTATGTCGATATCCAAAAGCTTAAAGACCAAATGGTCAAAACAAATGAGGAAATCAATTGGTTTCCGGCGCATTTTAAATATGGCCGGTTCCTCAAAAGCCTTTTGGCTGCCCCCGATTGGTGTATCTCCCGCAGTCGCTATTGGGGATCGCCCGTCCCTGTTTGGGAATGTTCTCAATGTTTAAAAAGAGTCGTCCCCGGGTCAATTGCCGAACTGGAAAAACTCTCGGGCCAGAAAATTACCACGCTGCACAAGCCGGAGATAGACGATGTGGTTATCAAATGCCCGCGCTGTAAAGGTAAGGCAAAAAGAGTTTCTGAGGTTCTGGACAGTTGGACAGAAGCCGGGTCGGCCTCCTTTGGGGAGCGTCATTATCCTTTTAACCAAACAGAGAAACTGGCCGTTTTTTTCCCTCCGGACTTTATAGTTGAGTACACAGGCCAGATCCGGGCCTGGTTCTATGTCCTTCATGTCATTTCTAATGCTATATTTGAGTCTAAGGCTTTCAAAAACGCCATGGTCACCGGCGTCATTCTCGGAACGGATGGCCGCAAGATGAGCAAGAATTTCGGCAATTATCCTGATCCCAAAGACATGCTTTCTAAATACGGCGGGGATGCCCTGCGACTCTACCTTTTGGGCAGTCCGGTCATGCATGCCCAGGACGTTCGGATTTCCGAAGAGGAATATCGCAATCAGGTGCGCACATTTCTTTTAATTCTTTGGAATATTTACAGCTATTTTGTCCTCTATGCAAATGCCAATAAGTGGAAGCCCCAAAAAAAGGCCCGGCCGGCTTCAAAAAATGTCCTTGACCTCTGGATTCTGTCTTATTTGAAAGGCTTGTCAGAACAAGTTACGTCTGGTCTGGAGGAGTATGACACTGTAAAGTCGGTCGAATCATTGAGAAAGTTCGTGGAAGACCTCTCCACCTGGTATCTTCGCCGCAGCCGGGGCCGAAAGGATGAAGATTTTTTTGCCGTCTGCTACGAAGTTTTGGTCACTCTGTGCAAACTTCTTGCCCCGTTTGCGCCGTTTGTCACCGAGGAAATATTTAAAAACCTGACAGGTAAAGACAGCGTCCATCTCGAGGATTGGCCTCTCGCTGAGGTTCGGGGTAAACCCGCCGATAATGAACTGATAACAGACATGGCGTTGGTTCGTAAAATTTGTGAGATAGGCCATTCTAAAAGAAAAGAAGCCGGTATTAAAGTTCGCCAACCGTTGCGAAAAGTAAATATTAAATATCAAAAATCAAAAATGAGCAACCCGGGGCTTTTCCAGCTTATCAAAGATGAGCTGAATGTTAAAGAAATCGGGTGGGAACACGGCAAAGAACTTTCGGTCTCCTTAGATCTGAACTTAGACCCGGAACTTGTAGCTGAAGGCCAAGCCAGGGAACTGGTCCGTCAAATTCAGGAGGCCCGGAAAGAAGTTGGTACTGCTCTGGGTGAAAAAATCGAGGTTACTCTCCCGAAGTGGCCTGAAGAATTCGAAGATTATATTAAAAAGCAAACTCTGACGACCGCCCTTCACCAAGGCGATAAGCTTACAATTAAAAGACTACGCTGATTTTCGCGTCGCTTCAGCCGTCGCTGTCTTTTAGCTATATAGCTATAATGAAGCCGTTTTTTGACTCTGACTGGATCATCCTCATCTGTGCTCTTTTTCTTTGCGGGATTGGGGCCGCGATTATAGGCAGCGTTGCCCAGAGTCTTCTTTTACCACAGATATTTTTCTATATCCTGGGACTGGCCCTTTTTTTCCTCTTTTCCCGGTTGGACTTTCGGATCTATAACAGTTTGTCCAGGCTATTGTACCTGGGTTCACTCGTCCTGCTGTTACTGACCCTTTTTATAGGCCTGGAAACCCGTGGTTCGGTGCGCTGGATTACGGTAGCCTCTTTTCGGCTCCAGTTTTCCGAAATTGCTAAACCTTTCCTGGTTACCGCCCTGGCCGCCTTTTTTCTTGACCAAAAACGCCCCGCGGATTTTGTAAGAAGTCTTTTTCTTTTAATTTTGCCGGTCCTTTTTGTTTTTAAACAACCTGATCTTGGCAGCGCTTTGGTTTATTTTGTCAGCTTTATGGCGGTGCTTTTCTCAACCGGCGTTAATCTCTCCTATTTTCTGGGAATATTGGCCCTGGGTCTGATCTCTTTGCCTCTTGGGTGGAACTCCTTGGCTGCCTACCAGAAAAACCGCATCTTAAGTTTCCTCAATCCTGGGGTTGACCCGCTGGGAGTCAGCTACAACGCAATCCAGGCGGTTATTGCCATCGGTTCCGGGATGCTTTTGGGCCGGGGATTGGGTCGGGGAACTCAGTCCCATCTTTTGTTTCTTCCCGAACACCATACCGACTTTATTTTCGCTTCCGTTGCCGAAGAGCTGGGTTTTTTGGGCGCCGCGTTTGTTCTTGCTCTCTATTTTGTTCTTATCTGGCGGATTTTTACAGTGGCCTTAAAGTCCAAGGATAAATACGCAACCGCCATCGCTGTCGGCATCGGAGTGCTGATTCTCTCCCAGGTGTTTATCAATGTCGGCATGAATCTTGGCCTTTTTCCGGTTACCGGCATTACCCTGCCCCTTATTTCCTATGGCGGCAGTTCAGTTTTAGCCACCATGATCGGGTTGGGAATCGTGGAAAACATCGCCCAAAGCCTGAAATCAGCGGACAAAATTGTCCACATTGTCTAAACTCGGCTTTTCTAGTACAATTGGAACATGAAATTTGCTGTCATCCGTGTTTTTGGAAAACAATACCTGGTTAAGGAAGGCGGCCAAATTGAAATAGCCGGACTTTCCGGTGACGTGGGAAAACCGCTTTCCCTTTCTGAAGTATTGTTAGTTTCAAACGATTCCGGACTGAAAATCGGAACTCCCTTTGTGGACAAAGCGGTGGTTAAGACCGAAATAGTTTCCAGCGGTTTGGGACCAAAGCTTCATATTGCCAAGTTCAAGGCTAAAAGCCGCTATCGCAGGACTCAGGGGTTTCGTCCCCGACAAACCATTCTGAAAATAACCAAGATTGGTGAAGAAGAGAGTGTCAAGAAAACTGCCCGAAAAGCGTGAAGTACCTCTTCGTTCTTGGAAATTGCCCCCAACTGGCCAAAGCTGAGATTGAATCTGTCCTCACCCGATTTCATATTCCCTTTTCCGGCGGGATATTTGCTGCCAATTTTTTCATTCTCGACTTGACCCAACCAATCGAAGCAAAAACTCTGAGCCAGCTTGGCGGGACTGTTAAGGCGGCTCTAATATTTACCGGCCCGATAGCAGAAGAACTTTCTTCAAATCGGCAGCCTGGTGAAAGGATTAACTTTGGCCTAAGCGGAGAAGACTTCGTGTCCCGGAGCAAAATTCTCAAAAGAAGCCTTGAAGAGCGGGGTTTCAAAGCCCGGTTTGTCTTGCCGTCAAAAGGAGCCAAAGAACTGTCCAGCGTAGTGGTTAAAAAAAAGAAACTGACCGAAATATATTCCGTCCGGGTTAACGGTGAAAATTATACGGCCCGGACTATCTTTGTTCAGGATTTCGAGGATTGGGGAAAACGCGACTGCGGCCGTCCCGCCGTCCATGCCCATGTCGGCATGTTGCCGCCCAAACTGGCCCGAATGATGGTAAATATCGCGTTACCCGTGACCGGCAACCGGCAACCAGCGGCCATCCTTGACCCCTTTTGCGGTGTTGGGACAATTCTTGCTGAAGCCCTTCTCTTGGGTCAAAAAGTTATCGGCTCGGATATCAACCATCAACAAATTGGCCGGACCCAAAAAAATTTAGACTGGCTCTGTGCCGTCTATTCTAATTTGGAGAAAGAAGACTACAAGCTCTTCGTCTCGGATGCCCGGGATATAGGAACAAAACTTGATTTTCAAAAAGTCAGTGCCATCGTCACAGAACCCGATTTGGGGCCTACGGACATGGACCGGAAAAATTACCCGTTGCCTAAAATAATCGAGAAATTAACCGGATTGTATTCCGACTGTCTTCAGACTTGGAAAAAGATAATCATTCCCGAAGGCAAAATCGTCATCGTTTTACCCTCGTTTGCCGACCCTGCTTTAAAGACTCCAGTCAATGCCCAAATTGTCAAGACTATTATTGACAAAACAAAACTTATGGGCTATAGTTTGGTCCTGGGACCGATTGAATATTTTCGACCGCAGGCAATTGTCAGACGCGATATCTGCGTTTTTGTTAAAGAGTAATCGCTAATATACGAATTCGAGACAAATATACCAATATACAAATTTGTATATTCGTATATTAAAACTTATTTGTATATTCGGGATTACTCCTTCTTATGGCTCATACTAAAGCTTCCGGTGTTACCAAGGGCAACCGGGATTCCCTGGCCAAACGCCTTGGTGTCAAAATCTTTGCCGGCCAAAAGGTTTTGCCCGGCGCCATTATTGTTCGCCAAAGGGGAACTGTCTTTAACACCGGTTCCGGGACAAAACTCGGCAGTGATGATACTCTTTATGCTGCCCGTGAAGGGATTGTCCGATTCTTTCAGAAACTGGGAAAAAAATATATTTCTATAGAGTAATCTCTAATATCCTAATTTATTTTTGAACTTGCGAAGACCACAAGTTCTACTTGTGGATGAGCAAGCTCGAAAAGAATACTTTGCGAAGCCATGCCAGACGTGGCGAAGCCGTCCGCCAATGGCGGACCACGGCTTCTAGCCGTGGAGTTTCATTCCGATATACGAATATACAAATATACGAATTCGTATATAGGTATATCGGTTTTTGATTTGTATATTAGAGATTACTAACAAACGTGGCGGATAACGACCAAATAACCTATCTCGACATTAATATTCTCCAACCTAACCCGCTCCAACCGCGGGGGCTCATTACTCCTGAATCGTTGGTTGACCTGGTTGATTCGATCAGGGAGCATGGCATTCTTGAGCCATTGGTGGTGGCCGAGACCCCGGCCGGCTACCAAATAATTGCCGGAGAAAGGCGCTGGCGGGCTTCCAAAATCGTCGGTTTGGCTCAGGTTCCCTGCATTGTCAAACGCACCTCCCATCGGGGAATGCTGGAAATGGCCATTGTGGAGAATGTCCAGCGGGTTGATCTCAATCCCTTGGAACGGGCCCAGGGTTTCAAAAGAATGATGGATGAATTTGCCCTGGGGACGGCAGAAATTGCCCAAAGGATTGGTAAATCCCAGGCTTATGTCAGCAACTCTCTGCGTCTTCTGACGCTTCCTGACGCTCTCAAAGATGCTCTTTTGTCCGGCATTGTCACCGAAGGCCACATCCGGGCCCTGGCCGCTATTGAAGATCCCAATATGATGGTTGAAGCCCTTCGCCAGATTCTTCGGGAAGGCGGCAGCGTCCGGCGAGCCGAAGAACTTTCCCGGGAATACAAAACAAAGGTTGAAGGCATCGTTCCGAAGCATGATTTCCAACGGGTCCACAGCGACGAGATGGTGGCGATGGAAAAATCCCTCGGCAGCAAACTCGGGGCCAAAGTGAAAATTGCCCAGTCGATGCGCGAGGCCAAACTGGTTTTGGTGGTTAAAGGCAATGTCGAAAAAACCAGTGAGTTTCTGCGAAAGATAAATCAGATTCTGGAAGAGCAATTTGCCAATGTCACTGTCAGTGTGCCGGAGGAAACTGCCGGTTCTGATGCTGAAGTAAAACCTGAAGAGGGCGCGTCGGAAACTTCCGGAGAACCCGGCGAGGGACCGGTAATTACTGTGTAGTTGTCCCAAACCTGTCCAGAGGCCAATAGCGGAAAAAGACTTTCCCCACAAATTCGGACGGCGACACCGGTCCAAAATCCCGCGAGTCACTCGATCCCGGCCGGTTATCCCCCATGACAAAATATTTTCCCTCCGGAACGGTGCTTTCCTGGTTTTCCGAAAGATAGGACTCCGGTCCGGTGTACACCGTTGGACCCAGATAGGCCGATTCGTTTAAGACGCCGCCGTTAATATACACTTTCCCGCCGCTAATCTTGATTCGTTCTCCCGGAAGACCGATTATCCGCTTAATATAATCCACTTCCGAGTTTTTCGGTGACACAAAAACCACCACATCGTCTCGTTGCGGCAGCCCCATTTTGAAAGAAATCTTATCAGTTAGAATATATTCCCCGTCATGGAAGGTTGGTTCCATCGAATGGCCTTTGACTTGGTTGGGTTGAAAAAGAAAGAGATAGACAACAACAAAAATGGCCAGCGCAAAAACGGCGGCCTCTATAAATTCCCAAAACACTCCAAAAATGTTTTTCAAGGCTTCCAGCAGATGCTTTTAAGTTTAAAGAATTCATTACTCCGGCACAAGAAGGAAATCTGTTTTTAACTAATTTGGTAAAATAGAATAATGAAAATTCTTATCTTCACTGAAGGGTGTGTTTTGATGCACGCGTCGGGTGCCGGTGTCAGCCGAGAAGAAAGGGTTTCCCAAGGTCGGAAATTCGGCATCCAAAAGGAAGCCGGATCACTGTCCTTCAACAGTACCAATATCAGCAAGCGCCAGGTTGTTCCGGGGGACATTGACGATTATGAACATTATCTTCCCGTTGGCCACGCTGTCGCCAAAATCCAAAATTGGAAAGACCAGTGATCGGAAATTTACTACCTGACTTCCCGCAGAGTCAAAAACGAAGTGGACGCCATAAAATCCGTTCTTCAAAAGTCTGGATT
>CAZRUW010000089.1:0-5569 GCA_964603445.1 uncultured Gammaproteobacteria bacterium
TCCTTTCTCCACAGAATGGGCAACCGATAGAAAAGGCTCTAAGGCCTTGTATTTTTTCATCACAAAATTATATCTGAGGCTTTAGAAGAAAGGAACAACCTAAATCCTCGTTTTCATCAACACGAAATGTCACTTAAGCCACAATTTGTATCTTGCTGTTTCATCAAGAAATGAGAAGGGTTCATCGAGAAGTAGGATTTCAGCATTAAGCGCCATAGAAGCGGCAATGGCTACTCTTTGTTGTTGACCGGAAGAAAGTTCTTGGGGAGAGCGGTAATAAAACTCTTTTCCAAGAACTTTGTCAATCAAATTTAATGCGATTTTTACACATTCATCATAGGGAATATTTTGGTACATGGGGGCGCTGGCTACTTCGTCAATGACTCTTAATTGGTGCAGCTGAAGCGCGGGGTTTTGAAAAACTATGCCGATTGTTTTACCAATTTCACTAATGGGAAGTTGAGTGACATTTTTTTCGCCAACAAGAATTTCCCCTTCTAAAACTCCACCAATTTCCTGATAAAAACCGCGGATCAGGGTTAACAAAGTGCTTTTACCGCTTCCGGATGGGCCAACAAAGGCAAAAAAAGAACCTTTTGGTATTTCTAGGCTAATGTTTTTGATAGACCAGGCACTGTTTCCAGGATATTTGTAGCACAGCCCATTGATATTAATAATATTCCGGTTTTGGGTCATTCTTAAAATACTTTAATACTGTACAGTATTAAAGTAACCTTACTTTATGAATATTCGGTTGCGCCGACGGTCATAAATTTCCCGTCCCTCCCGTTGTTTTGCCAAAAAAGCCGCACTGCCGAACTTTTTCGGGAAGGCTTTCAAGAGCGATTCTTCAATACCATCCAAAAACGCCTCAATTTTCTCATGGCGGATAATCTTATTTATCACACTTAAATATCCCTCGTTCCCGTGTCTTAAGGCATAGTTAACATTACAGATGGTCGGTGCTGAAACTTTTAAGGTTTCTTCAATTGCTTCATAAGTAAATCCACGTGCTAAAAGGATTGCCACCCAGAGTCTTTTACCTATCATTGTTTTCTCCGTCAGTGAAAGGATATCATCAAGAAATCTTGTTACTTCAACAGGAGAACTTAACACTGCCAAAGAGGCAGTCAAAGTCTCATACATTTTTTCCTCTTGGTCTCTTCTTAAAATTCTCCTGGAGATTTTTGTCATAAATCCACTTTAATACTTTACAGTATTGACGTAAAGAAACGGAATTGATGGATTCGAAGGTGCAAGAATAATGCTATTATGATGAAACTCCACGAGCTAACGCTCGTGGTATCTTACGATACGGCTTCGCCACGTCTGACGTGGCTTCGCCGAGTATTCTTTTCGAGCTTGTTTCATCCGCTAGCTAACACTAGCGGTATTCACAAGTTCTAAAATAAAGATTTTTAAGTTTGGATTATGGGAAACGATCTTCTTAACGACTTAAATAAGGAACAACAAGAAGCTGTTAAAGTTACTAATGGTCCCGTCTTGATTCTGGCCGGAGCCGGCAGCGGCAAGACCCGGGTCTTGACCTATCGCGTGGCCTATTTGGTTGGCGTCAAAAAAATTGCCCCGGAAAATATTCTGCTTGTCACTTTCACCAACAAAGCGGCCAACGAAATGAAGGAGAGAGTCCACAAACTACTTGGCCTGATACAGGATGCAGGTAGTGAGGCTCAAGAAAGGAAACCGGAAACTGGAAACGGGAAGGGGATGGGAGAGCCATGGGCAGGGACGTTTCATAGCCTTTGCGCCAAAATCCTGCGAATTGACGGCAAGGAAATTGGCGTTTCTCCAAGGTTTTTAATCTATGACGGCACCGATTCTTTGGATTTAGTCAAAGAAATAATGAAAAAGATGAGTATTTCCCCCAAAAATTTTAATCCCAATGCTATTCTGGCTACCATCGGCCAGGCGAAAAATCAATTAATAAATTCGCTCGAGTATCCCCAATACGCCCGCGGTTTTTTCCAGGAAACTGTTTCTCAAATATACCTCTCCTACCAAAAAGAACTCAAAGAAAATGAAGCGTTGGACTTTGATGATCTGATCATGGAAACGGTTCGCCTCTGGCGAACCTCCCGCGAAACCCTGGAAAAATACCAAAATAAATGGCCCTATATTTTGGTTGATGAATATCAGGATACCAACCATGCCCAGTTCGAACTTACCAGGCTCTTGGCTAAAAAATTTCAGAATATCAGTGTTGTGGGTGATTTCTCCCAAAGCATTTATTCCTGGCGCGGGGCAGACTTTCGCAATCTATTAAAATTTAAGTCCGAATTTCCGCAAACACAGACTTTTAATTTGGAACAGAATTACCGCTCGACTCAAAAAATTCTTGACGCTGCCTTCCAGGTGATTTCCAAAAACAAATCCCATCCTATTCTTAAACTCTGGACCAAAAAAGACGGCGGCGAAAAGATTTTGCTCTATGAAGCTAGAAACGAACAGGATGAAGCGGCATTCATTATTAATAGAATAGAAATAGCGTGCCGTCCTGAGCAACCAGAGGGAGTCGAAGGACCCCGACCAAAAAACGGAGATCCCTCGACTCCGCTCGGGATTAATTACTCATCCTTTGCCATTCTCTACCGGACCAATGCTCAATCCCGGGTTCTGGAGGAAGCCTTTTTGCATGCCGGCGTTCCCTATACCCTTGTTGGCGGAACCCGGTTCTATGACCGGAAAGAAATCAAGGACGTTTTGGCCTATCTCCGGCTTCTCCACAATCCCAAAGATATGGTGTCCTATAAACGAATCGAAAAGCTGGGAAAGGGAAGGCTAAAAAAATTTGAAGGTTTTTTAGAGAAGAATCATTCTTTTGAAAAGAATGATTCTTTATTAACGTTAGACCTTCTTGACAATGTTCTTGAGGCCACTAATTATCTGGAGCTTTTTGATCAGGAAAATGAAGAAGATCTGGCCCGACTGGAAAACATCAAAGAACTGCGCTCCGTGGCCTCTGAGTTCCCGGACCTTTCCGAATTTTTGGAGAACGTCGCCCTGGTTGAGAAAGAAGCTACGCGCCGGGTGCAACAAGCTACGAGCCAGGGTGCCGTTACCCTCATGACTCTCCACGCCGCTAAAGGATTGGAATTCCCCATCGTCTTTATGGTGGGTATGGAGGAGGGCCTCTTTCCTCACTCCCGAGCTCTCATGGACCGGTTGGAGATGGAGGAGGAAAGGCGGCTTTGTTATGTTGGCATCACCCGGGCCAGAGAAAAGCTCTTTTTAACCTATACCCGCCACCGTCTCTTTTTTGGCGCCAGGTCCTCAAACATGATAAGCCGGTTCGTGGCCGATATTCCCGAGCATTTATTAGAAGTAAGATTCGCTAGCGAGTTAGGAAAGGATATTTAAAGCCCTAGTCATAGTGTGGGCTCCAGACTGGAGGACTGACAGGAACAATATTCTGGTACAAATAGAAGCTCCCGAAAAAAGTCACTTCCCGGTAATCTTTTCTTACAAACGCTTCCAGCTTTGGGAAAGCAAACTGCACCGGACGGGAAATGAAAATATACTTTGGCTGGTATTTCAAAAGCCGCTCCATAATCAGATCATAATTTTTCGGATCAACAGTGGTTAAATGATGGGCCCGAATAAACTTAGTCACCGGCGGCCTCTGGGAAAGGACATACATATAATCGTTTTCTCCCCAGACAAAAATCGGATCATCAGGGCTTGTTCGCTCTTTCAAGAATTCCGCCATTTTGTACGCTTCCAAATTATCTTGCCCGAAATAGCTGACATACTGGTCAAAAGATTTTCTTTCCGAGATAAAATCAAAAAAGTTCCCGTAATATCCCCAATTAGCCGACGTAATATCCGGGCTGCCAAAAAGGCGAAAGATAGAAACAGAGGTAATTCCCAAAACAACCAAACCCCACCAATACTGTCGCACAGAGGCAAGGCAATAGAAAAGCAAAAGCACCAACGGCGCAATGTTCTGTAAAAAATAATGCGGATAAGGCCGTCCTGAAAGAAGAGCGGCGTAAATTGAAAATTCCAGCCAAATGACCAAAAAGAAAAACTCTTTTGTTATCCATTTTTTCAGAAGAGCGAAAGTTGCAAACAGGGCAACTCCACCCAGGATCAGTCCGTGAATAACCAAAGGACTTCCCAGTTTACCCAATGGTCCGGTCCAGACGGAAATATAAGCTGAATTTTGGGTAAAGGCAGCCGTAACAAAATCGGTCAGGGCGTGTTGGCTGTAAAAATAGGCCACAAATCCCAAAAAGGGAATAATAAAAACCGCCCCTATTGGCGCATAGAATCTCATCTCGCCAAGAAGATATTGCCAAAGAGTTTTAAAAGACAACTTTCCTATTTTCAGCCAGCGCCAAAGGCTAACGGCCGTAAACATTCCCAAAAAATCCAAAATGGCGGGCACTTTGAGGTTAAAAGCCAAAGCTGCCAAAATTCCCAAAGCAACTAAATAGTAACTAGTCCCGCTCTGGCGGGACGAAACTGATAGAAACTTGTTGTAAACAATAACAGCCGCCCAGATAATTGGCAGGGTGAAATATAATTCCGCATTAGCAGTGTTTCCCTCCAGCATCGGCACTGATAAGAACACCCCGGTCAATAATGCCGCTCCTAGAAAGAAAAATTCCCGTCTGTTTGGTATTATTCGTCGAGCCAGTACATAAACCCCCAAACAGGTTCCCAAGACGGAAACAGTGGCTGAGAACTTGGCCCATAGCAGGGTAGGTGAGAGCGAGTAGAGAAGATACAGAAGCGGGGTTTTATTATCCCAAATATCCCGGTACAAAACAGCACCTCTTTGGATCATCTGCCCCAGCAGGTAATAGACCCCTTCATCTCCATCCCAATATGGCTCAAAAAAGGAAGGCGCTCGCAAAAGCAGAATAATCCCCAAAACAACCAGTAATCCCAAATTGATCTTAGGTTTACCAAGATTCATATTTTCAAGTGACTAATGACTTATGACCAGTTTGTATTTTGGTCCCGGTTCCAGATACCAGTATCGACCCTGTTTCGGCCGATTTTCAAGTGTCAGATAACCCTTTTGAACGTAGGTATCTAAAAGAGCTTTTCCCGAGGCCTGGGCCAAACCCACCGGAACAACTTTTACCGGAAGAGGTTGGCCGTCAGAGTTATTGTAATAAACCACTTCGGCAAAGGAGGGAAGCAGAGTATAAAGAGTATCGCCTTTTTTTGCCTCTTGATGAATCTTCGCCAAAATTGGTTTGAAATGTTGATCGGTATTAGTAAGAAAACTAACTGTGTCAGTAAAAAGATAGCTGAGCAAGATAATGCCGGGTAAAACCAGAAAAATCTTGTCCAACTTTTTTTCTGCAGCCAACCAGTAAAGAGGTAAAAGCATGACTGGGGCAGAAATAAAAACCAAATACCGATAGAAGAAGATTGGTCGAACCAATGAAATCAGAAGAGGAGTTACAAAGGGAATTACTATCCAAAAAACAAACAAAGCCGTTTCCGGCGTCAAGAGTTTTTTAGCCTTTGCAACCACTTGCCAACCGGAAACAAAATAAAAGAAAAATAGCAGCGGTAAAACGTAAGTCAAAGG
>CAZRUW010000090.1:0-7954 GCA_964603445.1 uncultured Gammaproteobacteria bacterium
TATTTAACTTTCTTGTCAAGACAAAACCTGGAGCCAATCAAGGCCCTTTGCAAGACCACCTCTTGCAAATGGCGTTGTTACAATCCAAACACCTTTTTCAAATCATTAAAAGAAATGAGAATAATAAGAGCCAAAAGAAAGACCGTCCCAATTTGATTAATTAAATTCTCTTTGCTTGCGGCCAGCTTTTTGCCGAAAATCGCTTCCACCAGCAGAAACATCAGCTTCCCCCCGTCCATGGCCGGAATCGGCAAAATGTTCATGAAGGCCAAAGACACGGACAAAAGGCCCAGGAGATTTACCAAACCTTTAACCGCTTCCGGACCGCCGACACTGACAATGCTCCCCACAATCTGCCAAATCCCGATCGGCCCGGAAACATTCTCGGCCACCGGCGCGACATTCCCGGTCTGAAACGCCCGGAAAACCAGCCCGGCCAAGACCCGCAGGGAATAAAAAAGCATATCCAAAGAGTAGACCAACCCGGAGATCGCTTTCTCAAAACCCGACCGGAAAAGCAGAACCGCTCCTTCATTAATACCGATTCCTATGGACCCCTGCCCTTTTGGGGGACTGAGTCGGGGCACCAACTCCACCGTTCTCTCCCGGGAATAGGTCTCATCAAAAACTTTGAGAGTTACTCTTTCTCCCCTGTGGGAGGCAACATATTCTTGAAACTCGGGCAGAACCGAAAAATGCTGCCCGTCGACTGAATAAATTAAATCCCCAAAGACCAAACCGGCTTTCTGGGCCGGGGAGCCGGAAGAAACATCGGTCACCACGATCACGTTTACTGTGGGCGAAAGAAACTTATAATCCGTCAGTTTCGGAACCAGGACTTTGAAATTTGACGCCGCTAAAAAAACATAAAAGGCCAAAACGGCCAGAACAAAATTCATCGCCACCCCCGCCACCACCACCCCGATCCTCGCCCAAACACCGGATTTATAAAAATACTTCCCGTTCACTTTCTCATCGTCTCCCTTTTCCATTTTCCTTTCCTTCATCTCACTACCGTCATCTTTTATCTCGTTAGTGTTCCCCTCCTCCCCAAGCAGTCTCACAAACCCCCCGAAAAGAACCGGGTAAAGGGAAATTCTCATCCCGTTTTTCAGTTTCCTTGACCAAAGTGGTTTGGTAAAAGGCAGTCCCAGGGCAAATTCCAAGACGCCAATACCCGCTATCTTGCCAACAATAAAATGACCAAATTCGTGGACAAGGACTAAAACCGAAAGGATGAACAAAAATACCACCGCAGTCAAAACCATGACAATCATTCTACTATGAATCAACTAAAACTCACAGAACACAAACAGAAACTCTCGGAAATAATTATTCTTTCAAAACTTAATACCGCTGGCGAAGCCAGGGGATGGAGTTTTCTCGCGAAGCGAGTCTGATGCGAAGCATCAGTAAAGAAGACAAACCACGGACGAAGCGTAGCGGAGTCCGTGGAGTCTCATTTTCGGCATTATCCCGCGGCGTTCAGCAAATTTTAGCTAACCGAAGTAATAACCCATCTCCTAATATATACCTTTGGTGAAACCCCAAAATTAACTAAGAACGCCATCTTATGAAACTCCACGGCTAAAAGCCGTGGTCCGCCTAAGGCGGACGGCTTCGCCACGTCTGACGTGGCTTCGCAAAGTATTCTTTTCGAGCTTGCTCGTCCACAAGTAAAACTTGTGGTCTTCGCAAGTTCAAAAATAAGAACTGCTGGAAAGGTTTTGTAAACCGAAAAACAGGCTCCCTATCTGATATGACAACTCATGGATAGAGAAAAATCATCCTATTCTGTGTTATTCTGCGAAGTTCTGCGAATTTTAGATTGTGAGTAACTCCTTCTCCTTCTCTTGAGCCATCATGTCCAATTCAGCCACCGTCTTGTCCGTCAACACCTGAATCTCTTTCTCCAAATGCTTCTGGCTGTCCTCATCTGCTCCGGATTTCGAAACCTCCTCCATCGCCTCATGACGGATCTGCCGAACCATTACCTTTCCCCCCTCCGCCTTAATCCGGGCCAGCCGGACATACTCCTGCCGCCTCTCCTCAGAAAGTAGCGGCACTATTACCCGCACCCGGGTATCCTCTACAATAGCCGTCAACCCCAAATTGGCATTCTGAACGGCCAAGGCAACTGCCTCCGCATTGGCTAAATCAAAAGGGGTAATAAGAAGGGTTGTTGGGTCAGTGGCGGCGATTGTGGCCAACTCCACCAACTTCATCTTGGCTCCGTAGGCTTCTACCGGCAAATTTTCCACCAACTGCGGCGAAGCTTTCCCGGTCCGAATCGTTGCCAGATCAGCCCGAACCACCTCCACTACTTTCTGAAATTTTTGGGCCGCCAAAGAAACAATATCCTCCATATTTGTTCCTATTTCTTTCTTCTCTTTTCTCTTTTCTTTCCTATATCACTATTCTCTTAAATTCCCCCACCTTAATATTCTCCCCCAATTTCCCAATCACTGATTTAATCAAATCCCCGACTTTTAAACCCGGGTCCCGGATATATTCCTGCGCTACCAATTCATCATAACCTTTTGGGTTCATGGAAGCAATTTGCAAGCACAATTCCTTACCCAAATTTTGAAAATCCTCGGTCTTAGCCACAAAATCCGTTTCACACAAAAGCGCCACCAAAACCCCGATCCTTCCTGTGTGAACATAAGAAAAAACCCGGCCCTGTCCCGTTTCCCGCCCGGCCTTTTTTTGTGCCTTCTCAATCCCCTTTTTCTTTAAATATCCTTGGGCCTTCTTCAGGTCTCCCCCTGTGACATCAAGAGCTTCCCGGCAGTCCGCAATCCCGGCACCAGTTAGTTCTCGAAGTTTTTTGATGTCGTCTGCCTTGACCATAATTTTAAAAATGGGTGGCAGCGAGGGGGATTCCTTAAAGTGCGAGGGTAAGCTGGACAGCACTTGGTACTGACTATAGCGGCCGAGCACATTTAAGGTCCCGAGCTGACAGGACCCAAATTAAGATTTGTCTTCTCCTTGAGTTTTCTCTTCTTTCCTTTCCCCCAATCCCTCTATCCATGCATCCACCAAATAGTCAACTATTATTTTTATTGACCCTACTGCGTCGTCATTTGCCGGAATTTGTAAGTCTATCGCCGTTGGATCAACATTAGTATCGCAAATCGCCGCTATTTTAACTCCTGTTGCCAGCGCCTCCCGAACAGCCCCGTCCTCCTTCTTCACATCAATAAAAATAATTGCCTCCGGCAGCTTTTCCAGACCTACCAACCCACCGTACACCTTCGTATATTTGTCCAGTTTCCTTTGAGCCAGAAGTTTCTCCTTTTTGGTCACGAACTTGTTTTGGGCAATCTGATCACGCAGATTCACAATCGCGTCCAGGTTATTTTTCTTTATCACCCCAAAATTAGTGAGCAACCCCCCCGGCCACCGTTCCAGAAGATAGTAAAAGTTAGTTTTGTTACTGCTGTCACTCTCATCACTGCTTTTACTAATTTTACTTATGCTTTCTTCCGCCACCACTCTGGCCTGTCTTTTAACCCCCACAAAAACCACCGAACCGCCATTCCTTGCCAGATCCTTCAAAAATTCGCCGGCTTTAATCAGCCCTTCCCGCGTCTTAACCAAATCAATCACGTGCACCCCGCCGCGTTCTCCATAGATATAGCCGGCCGCTTTCGGGTTCCACCGGTTTGTCTGGTGCCCAAAATGGCACCCGGCCTCCAGCAAATCTTTTAATGAAATGTCTTTCATTATCAGCTTCTAAAACGTCTCACCAACCCCATAATTGTTACCCCTACGGCTGCTGCCGTTACCCCTGCCGCTGCCATTGCCCCGCCTTCAGGAATATTTCTAGCCATCTCCCCCACCGGCACGGCCCCATATTGTATAGCAGGAACTGCAAATCCCAAAAGCCCAAAAACCAGAACAAATCCCGCCACAAACACGGGCATTAATAGTTCATTCTTTCTAAGTTGTTCTGCCATCGCGAAATCCCTTTTACTTCTGGCTAGAGTGGCCTTCAGGGATCAATCAACGCTAGCCATGTCTGATAGCTGAATTTTAGCAGCTTCAAAAGTATTTTCAAGTAGTGAAGAGATTGTCAGCGGACCCACTCCCCCCGGAACCGGACTTATTGCCGCCGCGACCCTGGAAACATTTTCAAAATCCACATCCCCGGTCACTTTTCCCTCTTTGGCATTAATGCCCACATCCACCACCACTGCGCCGGGTTTCACCATGTCAGCGGTAATTAAATGAGCCGCTCCGGTTGCGGAAATCAAAATATCCGCTTCGCGTGTGACCAGTGACAAGTGACTTGTACTGCTGTTACAAACCGTCACTGTCGCCCCCAAATTCAAAAGAGCCATCACCATCGGCTTCCCCACAATCTCCGACCTCCCTACCACCACCGCCGTCATTCCACCCAAAATATATTTATCTTGCGTTTCTAAAATCCAGTCCTCATTTCCCATTCCCAACTTCTTATCTTTCATCCCATTTACCCCGAGTCTGGCCGAGGGGCCGCCCACCGCTTTTGTCTTATTATTTAACGCTTCCTGAATCGCCATCAGCACCCCCTTCACCGTCGCCGGATAAAACCTCGGGCAACCAACTGCCAACAAACCCATATTGGCACTGGTCAGACAATCAACATCTTTAGTAGGGTCTATTGTCTCCAGTATTTCCCGTTGCTTCTTTTGAGCTGGTGAACCGTCCGGAAAAGGCAACTGGACCAATATTCCATGAACCGTTTTATCTTCACTCAATTCCATTATCTTTTCTCTCAGTTCCTTTTCTTTTGCCTCACCACCCACTACTATTATCTGTGCAGTTATTCCCGCTTCCTCCGCCCTTTTCGCCTTCATCCGGACATACAACTGGCTCTCCGCCGCCTCCCCAACCATAACAACTTCCAACTTCGGCACAATTTTTGTGTCTTGTATCTTGTTTCTTAGAATTTCCAGCCTCCGGTTGGCGATTGCTTTACCATCAATTATCATAACCTCAATTACAAATTACTATATTGCCGCCACTAAGTTTTCAGCTAGCCGATCATAAACAGTCAAATTTCTACCTTGCCTTTCTAGTCCTATGAAATGTAGATGACCCTGCCCGACTTGTGCCATCGGAATTTACTTCACTCACTCTTGCGGGCAGCCTTCCCCCTGAACTTTTTTTTGCCCTTAATTCCGCCAAACGCTGCCACTCCTTCCACTTGAATTCAGGCCAAAATTCACTTCCAGGTGGAGGTACCTTATCTTCTTGCTCAGTAATACTATGGTACTGGGAATTTTCTAGCGAATTTAACAACTTTTGTCCTCAATTCCTGTATTTCTCTGCTCTTTAACAATCTCTCCTTATAGGCCCTCCGGGCATCTTGATCCTTTTCTTTTATCTCACTGCCAATACCTTTTATCCGTCCATTTAATTCCCGGGCAATTTCAACTCCTTCATTAATAAACCCGGCAATTGTTTTCATCTCTTTTTCTTTCATTCCCCGGGTCGTAATGGCCGGAGTCCCCAGGCGGTAGCCGCTGGGGTAATAGGGCGGCCGCGGATCGTTGGGAATTGTTTGTTTATTGCCGAAAATCATCACTTCTTCCAAAGTCACGTGGGCATGCCAACCCTCAAGACCTTTGTTGCGCAGGTCAATCCAGATCATGTGATTTTCCGAACCGCCCCCGACCAGGGCAAATCCAAATCCCCCCAATTCCTCGGATAACACCTGAGAATTCTTCACAATCTGGCGGGCATATTTTTTGAAAGCCGGGGTCGAGGCTTCCCTAAGAGCCACCGCAATTCCGGCAATCTTGTTCATGTGCGGTCCCCCCTGATGACCGGGAAAAACCGAGAATTCGACTTTTTTGGGCAGTTCCGGATCTTTTTTCAAACCCTTGTCTGTGACCATAATTAAGGCTCCCCGAGGCCCTCGAAGTGTTTTATGAGTCGTTGTCATGACCAAATGAGCAAACGGCACAGGCGTGGGATGGGCACCGCCGGCAATCAGTCCGGCAATATGGGACACATCCGCCACAAAATACGCCCCGATTTCATCCGCAATTTGGGCATACTTTTCCCACTTAAAAACTCGTGTATAACCAGTCCCTCCTGACCAGATTATCTTTGGTTTGTGTTTCCTGGCCAAAGAATATAGTTCGTCCCAGTCAACCTCGCCCTCAGAAGTCAAATGATAATAGACAGCCCGGTAATACTTGCTGGTAAAGCTGGCTTCCTGACCCATGGAAAGATGCCCGCCTGAAGAAAGCTCCTGTGACAACACCAAAAGGGGTTGAACCCCTTTTTGGCCCATGGAAACAGCCCCGAATATCTCCAGATTGGCCGGGCTGCCGGAATAGGGCTGGACATCAACAAACGGCACCCCGAAAAGTTTTTTTGCTCTTTCCTGGCAAAGCTTTTCAACCTGGTCAACAAACTCGTTGCCGGTGTAGTATCTTCGTCCCGGGTACCCTTCGGCATACTTATTTTCCAAAATACTCCCGACCGCTTCCCGCACCGCCCGGGAAACATAATTTTCCGACGGAATCATCTCCAAACCGTCAACCTGCCGTTTCCCCTCCCCGGTCACAATTCTGTCCATCTCCGGATCAACAATCTTCAAATCTGTCATTTGCACCCAATTTTACCACTCCGCAATTATGTTTCCACCACCGATCCAACCAATCCTGCCAAATCAACCAACTCTTCTCTTTCCATCACTCCTTTATTACTTCTACTTTCCACCTTAATTTCCTATTCATCTTCATTCCCTGTCACCCAATATTTTGCGATCGCAAAAAACGGGTCAACACCCATAGTTCGCAGAAACTCTAACTATATTCTTTAGCATCACATTGAGTAAGGAACACTAAACAGCAAAATACTTTCTAAACTCCTCGTCATTTTCAATTTTCTCGGCCACAACTATTCTTACCTCTCCCTGCATTCCCAAAAAATATTTAAGAAATTCAATTTCCCGCTCACAGGGATAAGCGTGAAGATAAACACTTTTCTGAAGCGGAAAAAAGCCGGCTAATTTTAAATAGTTGCGAAACTTCTCCCTGACTTTCTTTCTTTTATCAAACACGTCATAGAAAACCATTCGCCATCTATGGTCCCATTTGTCCGGTTTAGTAATTTTCAAGGACTCCAAGCCCATTTTAAGAACCTTCTTTCTTCCACCATCGGTCAAAACCACCACCCCAAAATCACCACGGTCTTCAACTTGAACCAGTTTCGATCTTTCCAACCGCCGAATAGTCCGGTTCAAATAGGAAGAATTAAACATTTTCCACTCGTCCCAGTCCGATTTTTCCCGGTTGAAAAAGCTCTTGAACAAAACCACACTTTGAGGCACAGCCAATGCCGTGGCCAAAGCCGCCCCGCCGGCCAGCAACAATAAAACCCTTCTTACCTTCTCATTTCTGGCTGATTCTTTCTCTTCTTTCTCTTCACGAAGAATTAGCTCTACCAGTTTCCTGGTCATTTCCTGTTCATTCATTTGTTCAGCCATACGTATACCAATATTACGCGATCGCAGAAATCTGGTCAACGGGTAAGTCAAGTTCCAAATCAAACTTCCAATCAGAAAAGACAGGGATACCTGAAGAACCTTTCACTCCAACAGACGCGACATTCACTCGCTGCCAAGGCGGCAGAACTCAAACAGGATTTGAAACAAAATTCTCCGACGGAATCATTTCCAAACCACTAACTTGCCATTTTCCTCTACCAGCAATGAAACTCCACGGCTGGAAGCCGTGGTCCGCCATTGGCGGACGGCTCCGCCACGTCTGACGTGGCTTCGCAAAGTATTCTTTTCGAGCTTGCTCATCCACAAGCAAAACTTGTGGTATTCGCAAGTTCAAAAATGAATCTACCACGGACTTACGTCCATGGTATCTTCTTTTTCGCCCCGCCCACGGCGGGGTCCGGCTTTCGCCGGAGCAAACTTCATCTCCGGACTTACGTCCGGGGT
>CAZRUW010000091.1:0-14030 GCA_964603445.1 uncultured Gammaproteobacteria bacterium
GGATCAAACGGAGATATTAAAAGGTGCTTCGACCTAATGAGTTCCTTGAGAGTTCTGTCTGATAAAACCATTTCAAATATTGCTACTTATTTTTGAACTTGTGAATACCACAAGTTTTACTTGTGGATGAACAAGCTCGAAAAGAATACTTTGCGAAGCCGCGTCAGACGTGGCAAAGCCGTATCGAAAGATACCCCCGAGCGTAAGCACGTGGGAGTTTCATTGGCACGATCTTAGACCCGGAAAAATCACAACGCAATCGTCAATTTTTTCCCCGTGTTACTCTTCGTACTCTTTTAACAAAATCCTTAAACAGCTTTGACTCCGTTGGTCCCCTTTGGCCCTGATATTTGCTTTCCAGTTTCCTGGAACCGTAGGGGAATTCGGCAACTGTCGTCAACTCCTCAAAAACCATCTGGGCAATTTCCATCCCCGGAAAAAGAGCCACGGGAACGCTCGAAAGATTGGAAATATTCAATGACGCCGTTCCCCTAAATCCGGGTTCAAAAAAATTCGACGTCGCGTGAATCTGCACTCCGAGTCTTCCCAGGCTGCTTCGCCCTACCAGCCTTCCCACCAAATTGTCCGGAAATTCGAAATACTCCGTCGTTTCCGAAAGAAGAAACACTCCCGGGTGAACCACAATCGGCTCTCCCGGATCGACTGTCACCATCTCCATGAAATCCTCCACCGGCTCCTTGACATTGAGGTACGGCCGGCCGGTATTTTTGAAAATCCGAAAGGCGTTCCCCAGCCGAAGATTATATGACCCGGGCTGAACGAGATCCTCGCGAAACGGAAAAATCCGCAGCTTCTTGGTGCGGACATAAAGCTTTAAAGTCTTATCCGAAAGAACCATAAAACTAATTCCTTTGCCTTTTCGTCTTAATCATCCAACCTTCATCCCCAAGTTTAGCATCACCCGACAGCACTATTCGTCGCCTCCTAACAACACCTAAAAATTTCTCTGCCGACTTGGTCGTTCTCCAAAAAAAACCGTGCTGCCGAACCCAAAACCAGCTTGACTTCTTTTCAGTCATACCATTCTATCGTCTTTCTTCTCTCTTCTCTCTTCTCTTTTCTCTTTTCTCTCTTATTTCCGCATTAGTATCCTGTCGTCCCCATCATCCCCCGGCTCTTAGAATTCATCTTAGTTACTTCCGTTAAACCGGGCTTCGATATTTTTACAAATATCCCCTGTGCAATCCTTGTCCCTTGAGCAATTTCTACTCTTTTCTTGGAAAAATTCAAGACCTGAATATGAATTTCATCCTCATCCCCGCAAAAATCCTCATCCAAAATCCCGGGAATGACCAGAAGGCCAAACTTTTTGGCGGTGGAACCCCGGCTGTTAATAAGAAGAAAGTGACCTTTGGGCACCGCCACCACCAAATTCGCCGGAACCACTTTAAACTCTCCCGGTTCCCACTTTTCATTACCGCGAATATACAAATCAAACCCCGCCGCCCCGGCCGTCTTATATTCCGGCACCGGTAACTTCCTATCAAACCTCTTTATTTTGACCTTCATTGCTTTTTTGAGCCGAAAAATATTTTTCTGCCGCTTCCAAAAACCCCAAAAACAATGGGTGGGGTGCCAAAGGCCGGGATTGCAGTTCCGGATGATACTGTGTCCCCACAAAGAATGGGTGGTCGGGAATTTCAATGGCTTCGACCAGCTTTCCGTCCGGTGAATCCGCCGCCACCTTCAAACCATGCTTTTCCAAAATCTCCCGGTACTTATTATTAAATTCATACCGGTGCCGGTGTCTTTCCATTGCCAAAGCACCATCAAAATAGCTCTTACAAAATTTCTTGTACTTTGTGTATAAATTAAAAATTTGAAACTTAGAATTAAAAATTTTGGCGGGCCATTGACCCAATCGAATCGTGGCTCCATATTGATGTTTGGCCAGATATTTTTTCTGATCCGGCATTAAATGGATTACCGGACACCCCGTCTTTGGATCTGCCTCAACACTGCTGGCTCCAGCAAGTCCGCACACATTCCGGGCAAACTCAATAACAGCCATCTGCATCCCGAAACACAGTCCCAAATAGGGAATTTTGTTCTCCCGGGCAAACTGCACCGCCCGAATTTTCCCTTCCACTCCCCGACTGCCCCAACCTTGCGGCACAATAATTCCGGATACGCCGGCAAATTGCTCCGCCACTGCCGCATCACTTTTATTTTCTAACTCGTCAGTGTTAATCCATGTCACTTTCGCCCTTAAATCAAGTTCCACGCCGGCATGTTTAAGAGCTTCGGTTACCGAAAGATAGGAATCAGCCAAATCATAGTCTCCAGACTTGAAATATTTAGCGGCAATACCAATAACCACCTCTTTTGTCCGGACTTCGGCCTTGGCCACCATGCGTCGCCATGCCGGCATGATCAAATCTTTTGTCTTTGGCGTTAATCCCAGTTTCCGGCAAATCTTTTCGGCAAACTGCTGTTTTTCTAAAGTTAACGGCACTCCCCGGATGCTTTTTTCGTCCGGATCCAAAATCAAATCCGAAGGTGTTATATTGCAAAACAAAGCGATCTTGTCTGCCCTTTTCTTATCCACCGGAACCTCTGAACGGGCCACCACCAAATCCGGCTGGATCCCCATCGAGTTAAGAATATGCGCTCCCGTTTGCGCCGGTTTGCTTTTAAGCTCCCCGACACTTTTTACCAAGGGCAAATAGGTAACGTGAATATGAAGAACATCTTCGGGGTTTTTCAGTTTCATGATTCTGGCCGCCTCAAAAAAAATTCCGTTCTGGTATTCACCCACTGTCCCGCCCAACTCCACAACCACCACATCCGCGTTCCTCTTCTTGCCGGCTTCTTTGATCCTTCGGGCAATCTCATCCGTCACGTGCGGAATTGCCTCCACTGTCCCGCCCTCATACTCAAAAGCTCGCTCCCGCCGGATAACCTCAGAATAGATCTGACCGGTTGTAATATAGTTCTCCGGCGGCAAATCTTCTCCCAGGAACCGCTCATAATTTCCCATATCCTGATCCGTCTCTAAACCGGATGCTAAAACAAACGTCTCACCGTGCTCCTGGGGCCTCAAAGTTCCGGCATCAACATTAAGGTACATGTCAATTTTTACCGGGGAAACTTTGAAACCAAGGTCTTTAAGAAGAAGAGCTGTTGAAGCGGTGACAATCCCTTTACCCAGACCAGAGATAACGCCGCCGGAAACAAAAATATACTTCATAATGAAACTCCACTGCTAAAAGCCGTGGCCCGCCATTGGCGGACGGCTTCGCCACGTCAGACGTGGCTTCGCAAAGTATTCTTTTCGAGCTTGTTCCTGCCTGCCGGCAGGCAGGTCACCCACTGGCAAAGCCAGTGGTGCTCACAAGTTCAAAAATAGCAGTTAGAGATTAGCAGCTAGCGGTTAGACGCTCTTTTCAAACTAACCATCATTGCCGGAATCATTTTTTGAATTTCAACTAAAACACCTTCTATTTCATCATCTAATCCATCGTCACCATAATTTAATTCTCTTGAAATTACAAGTTGTGTTTGAAGTTCAGCCACAGAACCGTTCGACATTGATAAAAAATTGATAAACTCCCTTGTGTTTTTTCTTGCCCAGCCTTCGGCAATGTTGGAGGCAATCGAAACTGCAGATCTTCGCATCTGGGAAACTATTCCATAAATCTCGTCTTTAGGAAAGGTAGAAGTTAACTTATATACTAAGAGTGTCAATTTTACTGATTTTTGCCAAACTATTAGCTCTTTATACGTTCTTATCATTTCTCTGCTAACCGCTACTTTCTAACTGCTAACTGCTGGTTTTGGCTTAGTCCACGACGCAAAATCACAATCCGGATACCGGGAACAGCCGTAGAAAGATTTTTTGCTTCTTGTTCGTCTGACAATCACGTCCCCCGTCCCGCACTTGGGACACTTCATATCAATCTTTTTCTGGAAAGGCTTGGTAAATTTGCATTCAGGAAACTTGCTGCAAGCCAAAAACCTCCCGAAGCGGCCAATGCGCCCGATCAATGGCGCGCCGTCATTAGGACAGACTTCATCCGATGTCTCCACTTCCACTTTCACTCTCTCTGCCGTCTCACCCACTTTCGTAAGAAGCTCCTTAAAAGGATCATAAAACTCCCGAATCACCGGTACCCATTGTTTTTGCCCATTAGCAATTTCATCCAATTCGTCCTCCATTTTCGCCGTGAACTGATAGTCAAAAACGTTTGGAAAATTTGCTACCAGAAAATCATTGACAGCCAAACCCAAATTAGTTGGTTGGAACTTTTTATCCACTTTCTCCACATACTGCCGTTCCTGGACAGTAGAAATAATAGGCGCGTACGTCGACGGCCGGCCGATCCCATACTCTTCCAAAATTTTTATCAGGCTTGCCTCCGTATATCTTGGCGGCGGCTCTGTAAAATGCTGTGAAGGCAAAAGCCCCAACAGTTTCAGCAAATCCCCGACACTAAGCGGTGGCAATTCCATTTCTTCTTTTTTATATAAAGTTTGCCATCCCTCAAAAATCTGTTTGCTTCCGTTCGCTCTGAAAAGATAATTCCGATTGTCCCCATTTTCCTGTTTCTTTTCTTGAGTCCTGAATCCTGAATCCTGAGTCTCACCACTTCTTTGTGCTGTTATATCCACACTCGTCTGTTCATACACCGCCTCCGCCATCTGACACGCCATAAACCGCTTCCAAATCAATTCATACAACCGTTGTTTATCTCGATCAAGTCCCTGGCCCCTGGAACCTGAAACCTGCGTTGGTCTTATTGCTTCATGCGCTTCCTGGGCTACCTTAGATTTTGTTTTGTAAAATCTGGGGGCCTCCGGCAAATATTTGTTTCCAAACTCTTTACCAATATAGCTCCGTGCTTCTTTCACTGCTTCCGCCGCCAAATTCAACGAATCGGTTCGGTGATAGGTAATCAAACCCTCCTCATAAAGGGCCTGGGCAATCTGCATTGTCCGTTTCGCGCTCCAGGAAAAAAGGTTCGCCGCCGCCTGCTGCAAGGTAGACGTAGTAAATGGCGGATACGGGTAGCGGCGTACCTCCTTAGTCTCCACCGAACCCACCTTATGTTCCAGCGTCTTCAGTTCCGCAACAATTCTTTCGGCATCACCCTTTGTCTTTATCTCCGCTACTTTCTCTCCAATCCTCACCAACTTAGCTTCAAAGGGTCTCTCCTCTTGAAGCTGGGGAGTGAATTTAGCAATGACCTCCCAATATTCCTCCTGTTTGAAAGCCAAAATTTCCCGCTCCCGCTCAACAATAAGCCGAACCGCAACCGACTGAACTCTTCCGGCTGACAAACCCTTCCGCACTTTCCGCCACAAGAGCGGTGAAAGCTTATATCCTACCAACCTGTCAAGTACCCGCCGGGCTTGTTGAGCATCCACCAGCTGCATATTAATTTCTCCCGGATGCGCCAGCGCCTCCTGAACCGCTCCCTGCGTAATTTCATGAAACGTAATCCGCGGCATTCTCCCTCCCCCATTTCCCATTCCCCTTTTCTTATCCTTTATCTCACTGCTTTTATCTTTCATCTGGCCCTTTAGTAACTCCGAAATGTGGAAGGCAATGGCTTCTCCTTCCCTATCCGGGTCGGTCGCCAGAATAACCGTTTTCGCTTTATTCGCCGCCTCCTGCAGCATTTTTACCGTCTCGGCCTTCTTATCCGAAACCACATATTCCGGAGTGAAATCCTGTTTCTCGTCAACCCCAAGCTTGTTTTCCGGCAAATCCCGGACATGCCCCATTGAAGCCTCAATCCGGAAATCCGGGCCCAAAAAACGGCTCAGGGTGCGGGCCTTCGTCGGCGACTCCACTATTATCAAATCCATAAGCTTAATGCTCCAACAATCCTAGCATGGTTGTCAAGCCGGGACCCAAGTTTAAACAATTAAACAAGGCCTCGCCTTACTCACCAACTCTAGGACAACCGGTACTGGAGGCTGCAATTCTTTACCACCCCCCTAATCTCCATTGTTGACAACACCGCTGCCAAAAAACTCGCCTTCATTCCTGTTTTTTGGACCAACCCGTCAAAATCCATCGCCTCACCGGCCAGCAAATCTATAACTTTCTGCTCTTCCTCCGTCTGTCCTTTTACCTGCTTCCTGCCCTGTGTCTTGGATCTTGTATCTTGCATCTCATAGCCTAACTCTTCAACAATATCCGAAACGCTGCTCACCAACTTCGCCCCGTTCTTCAAAAGATGATTGGTCCCCTCATTCAAATAGGAATTGATCGGCCCGGGAACGGCAAAAACTTCCCGCCCCTGGTCCAATGCCGCCCGAACCGTAATCAGACTCCCGGAATCGATCGCTCCCTCTGTCACCAAAACCGCCTCCGCCAACCCAGAAATTATCCTGTTTCGCGCCGGAAACACCCCGCGGGCCACAAATTTCTCCGGAGCCACCTCCGAAACAATCGTCCCGCCATGTTCAAGGATACTATTATAAAGACCTCTGTGCTCCCGGGGATAAACAATCTCCACCCCTGCCCCCAAAACCGCTATAGTCTTACCACCGCAATTCAGTGTTGTCCCGTGGGCGATGCCGTCAACCCCCAAAGCCATTCCGGACACGATTGTGAACCCGTTAGCCACCAAACCCGACGTTAACATCTCCGTTACTTCGCGCCCATAATCAGTCACTTTCCGGGTTCCCACCACCGCAATCGTCTTTTTTTCTACTAACCTACTGACTTGCTCGTTCTCTAGACCACTCTTAATATAAAGGACATTCGGCGGATCCGGAATATTTCTAAGCCTGACAGGATAATCCGGATCAAAAACAGTGACAAACTTTATTCCTCGTTTAAATAAACTCTCAACATATTCATGCACTTTTAATTTCTTTCGCTGCTCCAGAAAAGAAAATAAGGCGTCCTTGGGCAATCCCACCCCGAAAAGCTCCTGTTCCGGTGCCTCCCAGGCCGCTTTCGCCTTTCCAAAATACTTCAAGAGCAGTCTCAACCTCACCGACCCGATATTCGGCACCGTGCTGAAAGCCACCAAATAGGGTATATCAAACTTGCCAGACAAATCAGACATTGACAGACCTTCTAGATTTACCAGATCGGTAACTTTTGTCTATTGTGGAGAAAATTTTGATAAATTCAGTACACTCTTTACCCAAAACTGTTATCTGTTCACGCTGAAAGAAATTTGCCGCATAAAGTATCCTTAAATGCACACAAGTCTCCCTAGACTCTTTCTTCACTACACGAATCTTATGCACAAAGTCGGGTCCGCTTTCCGCTTCGCACGCTTCCGCATAGTTTGACGCCATTGAATCAGAGCTAGCAACTACCTGAGGGACAAGCCTTCTATTAATAAGATTCTCCGGAAGACTTTGACAAAGCTGAATTACCTTCTGAGCGAATCTTATAAGTCGCTCTAATAACAAACTATTCCGCTCATTATTGGTCATATTAACCTCGAAAACTTTTCTTACTGTTGTCTGTCAATTCTGCCAAGTCTGTAATGTCTGTTGTTACTTTGCAAACCACTCCTCCAAAATCTTCTTGGCAATCGGCGCCGCCACATCCGATCCCTCCCCGCCTCCGCCGCCCCCTTCAACCAAAACCGTCAAAGCAATTGTTGGCTCCTTCGCCGGGGCAAAAGCCGTCAGCCAGGCATGGGTCCGCCCCTGAGGATCACCGTACTCGGCGGTCCCTGTCTTGCAGGCAATCGCCACCGGATTTCCGTTCCCGTCCTTAAACCCAAACAGCGGGTAAGCCGTCCCGCCGGGTTGGCAAGCCGCCACCATCCCCTGCCTGATTAAACCAATTGTTTTCTGACTGATTCCTAAATCTTTACACCTTGTCTCCTGACTTGTTTCTTGGATCTTGTCCCCTGAATCTCGTCCCAAAACACTTGGTATACATAATTTTCCCCCATTCCCAATAACCGCCGTCCAGGCATTGTCTTGTAAAGGCGTCACCAACAGATCCCCCTGACCGATGGCCAGATGATAGGTGTCTCCCAAATACCAACTCCGGGAATTATTGTTTCTCCAGGCCGCGTCCGGAAATAACCCGGCGGCTTCTCCGGGCAAATCAATTCCCAACTTTTCGGAAACACCAACTTTCCTAGCATACTGCCCCAACAAGTCCACTTCCACCTTCCCCCCGACCTCATAGAAAAAAATGTCATTACTTTTTTGCAAAGCTCCCACGACATTTAAGACACCCTGGGTTCCCCCATCCCGCAAATATTTCCAATTGGGAAACTTGTAAGGGCCAATAACCAAAATCCCCGGGTCATCGATCGTAAAATTTTCATCAATTTTGCCTGACTCCAACCCGGCTAGGGCCGTGACAATCTTGAAAGTCGACCCGGCCGGATATGTCCCGGAGATTGCCCGGTTAAAAAGGGGTTGGGAGGAATCGCTAAAAATTGCCCTGATCTGAGCGTTCCGGTATTCACTCTCCAACGACAGATCCGTGAAAATATTGGGGTCATAACTGGGGCTGCTTGCCAGGGCCAGCACCGCCCCGCTCTTTGGGTCGGTCGCCACCACTGCCGCCTTTTTACCCTCTATCTGTTGATAGGCCACTTTCTGCAAGTCCGCGTCAATCGAAAGGGTCAAATTCTGTCCTGGGATTGGTTCAACAGTCGAAAGTGTCCTTAATTTCTGTCCCGAAGCATCCACTTCCACCAACTCTTTTCCGTCCTTGCCCAAAAGCAAAGAATTGTAACTTTCTTCCACTCCTTCTCTTCCCATTTTGTCCCCGGGTGAATACCCAACAAGAGTTGACAACTCATCCTTGGAAACTTCAGAAACATAACCCAGAATGTGGGCAAAAGACTTGCCGTAAGGATAGAACCTGCCGGAATCAACTTCCAAAGTTTGCGAAGCCGCCAATCCCTGTGCTTCCAGAGCAATTGCCTGGTCCTTGGAAATAATTCTGGCCTCACAATCTCCCTCCTTCCGGCAGGTGCGCAATCGAAACGCCGGCAAATTGGAAACCAAAGCCACCCCGTTACGATCGAAAATTATCCCCCTCGGAGCATGAATAGGCACCTCGGCAATCCGGTTGCCCTCGGCCAAACCGCGATAATATTCGCCCTTGAAAATCTGCACCTGAAAAAGCGCTCCGAACAAAATTAAAAAGCTCCCCGCTGCCAAAACGCGCAAAAAAACCAGCCGAAACTCCGAAAAATCCCCCTCCTCGCCCATTTTCCCCAGACGAAACCGCCTTTGGAAAATAGACCGGTCTGCGCTTATGAAATCTCCAAGGCTCTGTCCTAGAGACATAAAGACATAAACTAGTACAAAACAAAATGGTAAAGCACTTCCAACAACACCAGAAACCCTATTAACCAGCGAATCCGCAGCTGGAAACGGGAACGAAAAAGGGAAATCCCAAAAACCAAAAGAAGGAGCCCGAAAGCGGAAACTCCCAAAGGCCAGCCCACAAGCAAGTCCACCGCCATTCCTCCAACAAAAGCCAACGGATACGCCTCCGGCGCCGCCTTCCGGCCGGCCGCCCAACCAACCACCAAAAGCGGCCAAAACACCCCCCGGCTCACCGTCTGCAAAAAAGCTGCCAAAATAGTCAAGAGGTAATAAACAGCCATTTAATTCTCCAGAATAACAAAAACCGTCGTCAGCTTATCATAATCAATCAAAGTTTCGACCTCCGCTTGGATAAACAAATCCGTATCTTTGCTGATTATTCTCTTGACTTTCCCCACCACCAAATCCGGCTGATAGCTTCCCCCTTCACCGGAAGTCACCACCAGATCCGAAACATTAATTTGCTCATTCGAAGAAACCTTGTCCAAAAGGACGGCTCTGTTAAACTGTCCCACCGCCAGGCCGGATATCCTCCCCGTTTTTACCGGAACTTTTGTCCGGGAATCTGTCGGCAACTGAACAAAACTTTCATGGGCTTCAACCCGAACCAATCTCCCCACCAAATTACCCAAATAGACAACACTCATCCCCTCTCTGACCCCGTCTTTTTCTCCAACGTTAATCTCAAGATACTGTCCGGCCCCTAAAACTGTCGCCGGTAAAAGCTTTGCCGTTTTCAAGATTTTCCCATCAATTCCCAATTCCGCCTTCAACTCCTGATTCTCCCGCTCCAAATTCAAAGCCAAATTCTCATAAGATATCAGCTCCAGATTTCGCTGTTCCAAATTTTTAATCCGCACTTCCCCCGATTTCCAAAAAGTAACAAAGGAGAAAAAATCCGCCAGCCCCAGTTTGGCACTATAAAGCGAGTATATTACGGGCGCTGTCACTACCCCCGCCGCACTCCTTTCCGGCTCCAGCCAACCTTTAGAATCCAAAACTAACAATGCTAGGTTAGTAACCAACAAAACCAGCAACACTCTCATTCGCAGCGGTCTCATATTCGCCAGTATAATTAGACCCAGATAATTTGTAAACTTTCTGCCACCAACTCAAATCCATTTATCAACCACCCTTAACCTCCTTACTGCCTCCTCGGCTTTTCCTCCCGCCCAATTTTTTGGCAATAGCTCTTTTGGCAAACAGGGATCTGCTAATTGCACCAGCAAATATCCCTGTCTTATTTTCCCCGCTCTCTCCAGCATTTTCTTTTTAAAATAGGCAGTAGGTAATTCTAAGCGGCCACTTAGTTCTATATACACCTCACTTAAAAAAACTTTTACCTCCTCAACAACTTTTTGATAAGAATCATTAAGATCCGCCAGTTTCCAAATTTTCTGAACCAATAAATCCCGATCGCCTGCTAAAAAATCCACCATCTCTAAGACAAAAACAGTCGCCCCCAAGTTCCTTTCTTCCAAAAATTCCCGCATGTCCCGACCAATATCATGTGGTGTCACCCAAACAGACTCCTGCAGCATTCCAAATCCCAGCTCTTTCAATTTGTCTCGAAGGCGGTCGCGCTCATACTTGTGAATCTCTTTAATGTCAAAAATCACCACTCGCCATTTGTGATCCCATTTTTGCTTCTGAAATTTTAACACCGGAAAATCCCGGACAATCTTTCCCTGGCCAGACGAAGTGAGGTGCAGAAAAACACCATCACCAATAACGCGCTTCTCAATGTCACCAGTTCTAATCTGACGCAAAACCAATCGAGAAAAGTTATTCCTCCGGAATCTCTTTGGCACCCAGCCATAAAGATTTTTTGCTGCTGTCGCTCCCACTCCCAATGGATCTTTAATCTCCTCATAAATATCCGCTGCCCCTGCCAACCCTAAAAGCAAAATATCACCCGGTCTCAGTAATTTCTTCATGGTAACTTTTAATTTAAGATGTAGACAATCGTAAGCGACCGCTTATATCTACCTACATATCCAGATTAATCTCTTAGATCTTTTATGTCAACTCACATCAACACAGCAGGCACGTGTAAATCGACACCTCAGTTTTCGTAGCTCTTTGACACCTCAGTTTTCGTAAACGCTGGCAGCTTCTATGCTTTCCTCCAGATTGGAGGTGAGCAAATGAAAAAGCCGATAGAAGTTAGGAAATCGGTTGTAAACTCGTTTCTCTCGGGAGAAATAGATAAAAAGAGAGCCGCGGAGCTTTTGGGTTGCACCACAAGAACGATTGAAAACTACCGACGGGCCATGAGAAAGGAAGGCGAGTCTGGATTAGTTGACCACCGACACAGTAATAATCACCGCCTTACGAAAGAAGAAATATCACTGGTCGTTTCCTGTAAGAATTCTGATCGTTGGAGAAGTGCCAGAAACATCAGGGACAAGCTGAAATTAGCTGTAGACGAGCGTACCGTCAGGCGAGTACTGCTGGAAGCCGGGCTTGGTAAGGAGAATCTGGCCCGGGTAAAACCCATTGTTAGGTTTGAAGCAAATTACCCAAACGAAATGTGGCAAACAGACATCATGGGGAAAATTACTTTCCCCAACATTGGAGACCTCTATCTCATCGCTACTCTGGACGATCACAGTAGATTTGTACTTGCTGGTAGATGGTTTAAGACCCAAGGAAAGATGAATGTCTTTCAAATCTGGTACGAGTCGCTCTCAAGGTGGGGTCTCCCCAACAAGATGCTTCAGGACGAAGGATCACAATATAAAGCCAGAACCAGATTTGGTCAAGCTGACTATCAGTGGTATGCCAGCACCCTAAAGATTGAACTCATCTGGGCCTACAAAGCCCAGACCAAAGGCAAGATCGAGAGGTTTTGGCAGTTTGTTCAAAGTGGTTTTGTCCGGGAAATTTGGATGGCCAAAACTCCCGAAGAAGTCAATGGAGCTTTTAGAGTTTGGCTAGCAAAATATAACTATGTCTTTAGGAGCAAATATTTTGGCAATGTCACTCATGCCAGCAAATATAAAAGTTCTAAAAGACGAGTTACCAGAACAGAATTGGAAACTCTCCTGGTTGTTGAGGAAAGGAGGAAAGTCACGCGGGAGAGTACCGTCTCCCTTTACGGGAGGTATTACTACGTTCCACCAGGTTACATTGGCTGCCGGATCTGGGTCAAGGTCATTGGCAAGTGGGTCAGCTTTGAGGCCATGGGAAAGACTTTTGGGAGGCAAAGATTAAAGCTGAACTAAAAGTCCGATAGTGTGAGAGAATGTACCCAGTGGGATTTGTTTTTAGTGGAAACCTTTACGAAAATTGAGACGCCCGAAATTGCGAAAACTGAGAAGTCTAATTACATTCACTCCGCTTTCTTCACTTCCAGACAAAAATCAGCGATCGCCAAAAACTGTCTGAAATTAAAAGCCTCCTCATTAAGCAAATCCGTAAATGCCCGGTAATGGAATGCCCGGCACCGGAACAGGAATGGAAGGTAAAATTACTTTCCTTCCGAAGTCGTGCGAGGTATACAATAGCATCGCTATGATTTCTACCCCTGGTTTAACTTCTCACGAAGTCACTGATCGCCTTGTCAAAATCGGCCCGAATGAAATTCCCGAAAAGAAAACCCCCTTCACTATTAAGCTTTTCCGGGAATTTCTCTCTCCCATCTCCCTCATGCTTACTTTTGCCTCCGCCCTCTCTTTTCTCGGCCATAAAACTTTCGATGGCTACTTCATCCTGACGCTCCTTCTTCTTAACACAGGTGTTTCCGTCTGGCAGGAGGCTAAAGCTGACAATGCCATCAAGCAACTCAACGCCAATCTGAAAAGCCGGATTAAGGCCCTTCGTGACGGCCAATGGAAGGAAGTGGACACCTCCCAACTCGTTCCCGACGACATCATCGAACTTGTTGCCGGTGAAATTGTCCCGGCCGACGGCATTGTCATTGAAAATAAAAACGTCTCCGCCAACGAATCCGCCCTCACCGGCGAGTCCCTGCCTAAAGAAAAAAGCGTCAACGATCCGCTGTTTTCCGGCTCCTTTATTGCTTCAGGCATTGCCACTGTCAAAATCACTGCCACCGGAAAAAACACCAAATTCGGCAAAACCATCTTCTCTGTTGAAGCCCGAAAAGATAAAAGCTTTCTGGAGAAGGATATCCTGACTATTTCCAAATTCCTTTCGATCCTAAGTCTCCTTGGTGTCGGCTTGCTTAGCTTCGTTTTTTTTCTGGAAAAAACACCGATCATTGATTTACTCACTCTGGGTCTCAGTCTGGTTATTGCCGGAATTCCTGTCAGTCTGCCAACCGTCATGACCCTTATTATTGCCATGGGGGTTCTTGAATTGTCCAAAAAACAGGTTGTTGTTCGCCGGCTCTCGGCCCTGGAAGACCTGGCAAACGTTGATCTTCTTCTGACTGACAAAACCGGAACCCTGACCGAAAACAAAATTGTCGTCGAGGAAATTATTCCCTACGGGAAATTCTCCATCAAAGACGTCGCCGGCTTCGGTTATCTGTCCTCCTATCAAGACACACGCAATTTAATCAGCGCCGCCATCACCCAAAAGGCCGAGGCTCTGGACGCCAAACCGGAAGGTTTCTCCGTTCTCAACTTCATCCCCGGCGACTCCGTAAAAAAACGAACCACTGTTCAGGCGCAGGATGTCCGAAATCCGTCGCCCCTTGCGGACGGGTCGAACAAAATTTTCGCCACGGCCGGTGCTCCCCAAGTGGTTTTGCGGCTCTGCTCTTT
>CAZRUW010000092.1:0-2973 GCA_964603445.1 uncultured Gammaproteobacteria bacterium
GGGAGGAGGCGTTGGCGGTGGAGTTGGTGGCGGAGTTGTGCTTCCACTGCAGGTTTGGGAACTGCTCTGACAAGTTTGCCCCAGGGAAGCACAGAGGTTTGTATACGTGTCACCTGTCGAAGTTACTACACACTGACTCCCATTGTAATAATCTCCATGATTGCAACAATCCGTAGCTATTGCAATTCTCACTGAACTAAAAAACCCAAACCCGAAAACTACAACTCCAGCAACCAAGCCTATAACTGTCGCCTTCTTCATACTATATCTATACCTAAATCAAGCGATCGCTTAATTTAGGTCAACGTAATCAAAAATATTCACTTCAAAGGGTTAATCACTTTCAGCCCCCACTGTCGAAAAACCCTCTCATCAGCAGTGTAAATCGTTTTTACTCCGTTATCAATCATGGTTGCCGCCAGGTGAACGTCATGAATCTCCGCTCCTTTGACCGGGTACTTTTTTAACAGAACTGAAATTGTCTGGATTGTTTGGGTTTGGGGAACCAAAATCTTTGAGAAGAGGTCTGCCCATTTTTGGACTTGGATCCAGGCCAGGCCAGCATCATTAAGATGGCCAACGGTTTTTGGGTCGGTTATGACTGAATAGAACTCGACAAGATTTTGCGCCGACGTAACCAAATTGCCTTCGGGAACACTTTCTTCAAGAAATTCTTTGGCTGCCTCAAAATCCGGCGAGAGCAGGTTGCAGGAGTAAACAAGGATGTTTGTGTCCACCAAGGCAAAATCATTCGTCATAATAATCAGCTCTGGTAAGTCTGTGTTTCTTAAGATGTAATTTCAAAGGCGGGCCGAAAACATCTTCAAGTTTGAACGGTTTCTTCATTTTGGGGTGACTGTCGGAATATGTTTTAACATTCATTGCCTTCGCCAGTTGGCTGTTAATGAATTCATAAAAAGAAACCCCCTTTTCCAAAGCCTGCCGCTTGGCCAGGTTGAAGATGTTTTGATCAAAATAGGTGGTTGTCCGAACCAGTCCCGCGCTCATATGTAAAGTCATATTATCATTAATATGACAATATGTCAAATTACTTGAATGTCGGCAAAATCAACACATTTGCCCCGATTACCTGTAACAGCATGAGAGAAAAACCAATTAAAATCAGTCCCGAAAAAATGGAGACAATGTTTTCCTTGGCCGCCTGGAGTTTTTCCGGGTTTCCCTGGGAAGTCAAAAGCTGGTAACCGGTGGCAATCAGCATTAAAAGAATCAATCCTCCGGAAATTCCCAATGCCCATTTCAAAAGAAAAGCAAGAAATGGTTTCAAATCCTGAGGGATACACCCAATGGCTGTGTCTGTACCCGTGCCCGTTCCATACGCGGGATTATTATATGTACATTGGAAAGAGGGAACATCAGCTTTGGCTGGAACGACTGCGACCCCCAAACCCGTAATTGAGAACAAAAATAAGAGTACCAACTTCAGAAAGAACTTTTTCCTCATTTCTTTCAGAATACACGAGAATGCAAACAGGATCAATGGAAAACCCGAAGCGAAGTCATGAAGTCATTCCGGGCTTGCCCCGGAATCCACCGGAATCCAAATGAAACTCCACGGCTAAAAGCCGTGGTTTCTAGCGAAACGGCTTCGCCGAGTATTCTTTTCAAGCTTGCTTCACCCACGGGTAGAACCCGTGGTGCTCGCAAGTTCAAAAATAGATCCCAGATCGAGCCTGGGATGACAATGTGATTAATGAACTAGAGCGGTTTGGTTAACCCCGGGGCTTTGACCAGAAGTTCTTTGTCCTGTGTCACCACTACCGTGCCTAATTCCTGAGCCAAGACAAGATAAGTGCCATCATAGGCGCTGACCCCGTATTCCTCGGATACGGACCGGATTCTCAGACCGAGCGAACTGTCGATCCGCCTCACTTCCAATTCCAAACCAAAAAGTGTCGTTATGCCCTCAACCCAGGTTGATACCGGCAAAGACCTATCCAGTCTTGAGATGTTGATTATTTCATAGAACAGAAGCTCCGGAACGGCAATTCTAATTTTACCATCCCGGTATTTTTGCAGGTAGTCTCTGGCTTGACTGACACCCAGTTCTCCGGCAGACTTGATCCACTGGGCAATCACTGAAGAATCCAATACAAAAACAGGCATATTTCAAAGATAACTCCTTAGCTTCTTTTCTCTTTCATCACGCATCTTCCGAACAATTTTTGTACTGTCAAAACCCTTTTTACCCTTTGACTCCCGGTCGGCTCTTTCCTGAAGCCTTTTCATGCGCTCAAAGACCTCTTCGCGGGAAACCGTCGTACTTTTCGCCACAGGGCCAACCATCGCCTTAATTTCTCCCTTGTCAGAAACCAGGAAGGTCTTCCCTTTATTTGCTTCCTCCACTATTTGCCCGGGCCTCAGACGAAGACTGGTTAAGCTGATAACCTGATTCATATCAAATAACATGCAACTTAATCTATCATTTAATCTGCAGATTGTCAAGCAGCTGTCAAGCCTTGACTTTACAAAAAAAATGACACCATAATGAACCGGATGAAAAAACTTTTTTCTGCCCTCATCCTGGGAATCTTTGGTCTTGTCTTCTTGTTCAGCTCTGCTAAAACTGTCTATGCTGACGCCATAAGTGACTGTCTTCAGGCCAACCCCGGCAACACGTCTGTCTGTTTAACCTCCTGCCAGCAAACTAATCAGCAGGTATATTGCAACTGTCGGGTGAATCTCAACGGGACTGACAGTGAATGTACTTCGGCTCAGAACACTTATAATGATTGCCTTAAGAACAATACCCCGACAGAATGTGCTGCCGGCGCCGGCCTTTACAATAATTCCGGGATCTGGTTTATCCAGACGCCGCTCTCCGCTGCTCAGCAGATGGACTATGCCACTCGTCACCCCGAGCAAGTCAGCAATTTTTCTTTTAATTTTAACCTCTTGACCACAACCGCCGCCCAAGCAGCTTTCATGGCTGTTGGCACCCCCTCTGTAAAC
>CAZRUW010000093.1:0-1891 GCA_964603445.1 uncultured Gammaproteobacteria bacterium
AGATATCCACACATTATTACAAAGATTGGAGTCAGGGCACTAATTTGGGAAACTCAGGTGTCTAAGAAAATCTTGATAATCTTCCAAAAGTTCAAAAAGCGAACCCTTTGCCACTCCAAGTAATTTGATGTAGCTTTCCAAGCTTTCTACCTGCGATCCCTCAACAATGTTTTGCTTCCCCGAACGAGCAGCTTGGTTCATTTGGTCGCGTTGTCGAAGAAGTTCTCTACCAGCCAAAAATTCAGCACAAAATTCAACTGTCAGGTCACAAATCACGAGAGAGTACTGGTAAGTGAGAAGATATTTATAACCGGCTTGGGAGTCCACACAAAAAGTATAACACGGGCAGTAAATAGGTTCTCAGTCTTTTACCACTCAAAGAAATTCTTCCACTTTCGGATTTATGGTCGGCATGTAGTTCTTAATTTCTTTTGGAGAAACCCATAAAAGCTTTTCAATATCGTCGTTTTCTGCACTGCGAAGAGAAGTTTTGCCAGTTAAACTTCGACAAAAGAAATAATGAATTTTTGCTCCGGTAACTGGGTGAATTCGCTCGTCAATTTTTTCCCGAATCTTGACTTCTAATCCGGCTTCTTCTTGAACTTCCCGAGCCACTGCCTTCTTTAAACTTTCGCTTTTTTTGACTTCCCCGCCGGGAAAAACATACAAAAGACCGCCAAAATTCGCCAATTTATTCTTTCTGACTTTGCCAATCAATATTTTTCCTTGGAACATTATAACCGCAAGGACTTTATTCATGAAACTAGTTTACACCTGGGACAAGATCCGCCGGGTTAACCGGTTGCCCGTTCTGGTGGATTTCCAGATGAAGGTGGGGACCGGTGGAAAAACCGGTTGAGCCAGACAACCCCAATTCTGTGTTCAGACCAACCTTTTCTCCCGGCTCGACTTCCATTTTGGATAAATGGCCGTAGATGGATTCGTAACCGCCATTATGCTTGACAATGACATGATTGCCAAAACCTACATTGTAATGGTTTACTGCTTCTACCACCCCGGGCATTATAGGGTGAACGGGTGTACCTGTTTCGGCAACCAAGTCAGCGCCGCTGTGGAACCAGGAAAATCCCCGGGATTCATAGGTGAAGTTAATTGGGCTCTGGATGGTGTGGTCCGTGCTCGCGTCAATCGTTGCTTTTGGGGTGTTGACAGACTGCAAATTCATGGCCAGCACAGAGGCGCCACCAATGTTGGAAAATGATTGGATCAAAAAAATGGCGGTGGCCAAGGCCATCAGGCTTGTTCCCATGACCCGCGAAGTTTTCTGATGAGACAGAATCTGACGGGCATGTTTTCCCACGACCGATCTGCCGGTCTTGGTGAACCCAAAAATCTTTCGAAAATGAACAATGACATTTTTCATGCCAGTCTGCCTTCCTAGCAACCAATCCGCCTTCACTCAAGCTTCGGCGGGATAACGACCGGTAAACTCATACTTCGTTAACCGGCCATAAAAAAAGTTCCCGGATTTGGCGGAAACTATATCGGAGTATATCACAAACTTGCACCTAAGTCAAAGTGATTAGACTGTCATATTGACCCATTTAGTTTAGCTTGTGATATATTGACAAAGCTTTTACTGATTGCTAAATTGACTTTGACAGTAATCCGAAATAAATTAACTGCCGCAACAACATAAAGTGACTTCAATAGGCAATATAGACTACATGAACAATCCGGAAATAACAGGTTGCAAAATCAAGATAAATATAATTACCTTTAGCCCTCCTTCGTTCACTTCGCGTCATGTCCGCCAGCAGGCGGATGTATGCCCGCGAGGTTTCACTTCGGACGGGCTTAAGAATCTCTAAACTCGCGAAGCTCTGTTTCGAGCTTCTAAAGGGGGTGAATAATAAATGACAAAAGCAGA
>CAZRUW010000094.1:0-3818 GCA_964603445.1 uncultured Gammaproteobacteria bacterium
TGGCGACTTTGCCGTTTCTCAAACCGGCTAGAAAATTTGCCCGGGAGGGAGTCTTTTTTTGGAAGAGGATCAGTCACGACCAGGTTCGACTTTTTTCTTTCCTGACAGCCCTTCTTTTCTTTCTTTTTTTTCCGACGTTCAGTTACTATGGTTTTTTGCACTTAAAACCGCGTCCGCCGCTGGTCAAAGCTTCTCCCTTTGACAATTTCCGGCCGTCTTTGTATCCCCAAAGGATTTTTAGCGAACCGTCGCCATATGTAAGCGCGCAGTCAGCGGTGGTTTTGGATCTGGAATCGGCAGTGCCGATCTTTGAATTGAACCCTGACGAGAGGCTCTATCCGGCTTCGATTACCAAGCTAATGACTGCTTTGGTGGCCTTGGACTTTTATTCTCCCAACGACGTTTTGACCGTCAAACGCCTTTCCCCGGAAAAGGACGAATCGGACATGGGATTGGCGGTAGGGGACAGTCTGAATATTCGAAGCCTCCTCTATGGGCTTCTGATTCCTTCAGGAAATGACGCTGCTTATACTATTGCTGACAACTATCCCGGCGGAATTGAAAACTTTGTTTATGCAATGAACCAGAAGGCCCGACAGTTGCACATGGAAAATACCCATTTTGCCAATCCCAGCGGACTGGATGACCCAAACAACTATACCACGTCCAAAGATCTTTCCTTGCTGGTCGCCCAGGCTTTGAAAAACGACCTTATCAACAGGATTGTGGCCACCTATGGGATTACTTTAAGCGACGCCGCCGGCACCAAAATTTACACCCTTAAAAATGTCAACCAATTTTTGGGCTATCTCTATGGAGCAGACGGAGTAAAAACCGGCTACACCGATCTGGCCGGGGAGTGCCTGGCGGCTTCGGTTTCCCGGAATGGGCACCGGATTGTTTCTGTCGTTCTCAAAAGCCAGGACCGGTTCGGTGATTCCGCCCGCCTTATTGAATGGGTCTATCGCGACTTCAAATGGGAATCTTTTAGCCAATAACAATTTCCTCCAACTCTTTGATTCCGCCGAAAGCGACCCGGTCCGGAACCAGGTCTTTCGTCCCGAGCATCAATGCTGGCGTAATCATAAACTGGCCAAACCTATCGTTAATCTCGTCAATGGCCTCCACTAAACTTCGTTTCTTTTCCAAGTCTGTCAAAAGTGACATTTGTTGAGAAGCTGTCTCTTCGAGATTAAAGCAGGATTCCGCCAGAATCGCTACCGGTTTACGAAAGGGAGAGTGGCACAAAATTCCAAAAGCAATTTTGTAAATGTCCCGGGAGTCAAACAACTGCTCGCTGACAGTCATCCCGTGATGCCAATAGGAATGGTCGCGGTATAAAAGGGATACGTGCACCCCGCGGCAGTTATAGCCGGCCCGCCTCATCCTGGCCCCAGTTTTTTCTACAAGTTTCACCAAAATCGGGGCTAACTCTTCAGGGGAAACTAATGGCTTGGGCAAGGCAAAAGAGTTGCCGTAACTTCGCCGTCCCCAGATGACATCGTCCGCTTCCCAGCCCCGGAGCCGAAGATACCACCAATAACCCACCACCGAAGCAAAAGCCCTTTCCAAAGTTCTCTCCCCCGCGTTGAAAAAATCTTCGACGGTAAAAATTCCGGCATTATTCAACCGGACGCAGTTATTTCTTTTGATGCCGGTCAAATCCATAAGCTGCAGCCGGGAGTAAACTTTCCGAAAATTGTTCTGGCTTATTTCGTCCAGCCCGTCCGGCTTGTGAAGTCCGGCGGCAATTTTAGCCAAATAACGGTTGGGAGCAATGCCCGCTGACACCGTCAGCCATTCACCGATCTCCGTCTTAATCCTGGTTTTAATTTCCCGGGCAATCTCAAATATCCCTTTTTTCAATTTCGGCGAGCCTTCCAAGTCCAAAACGAACTCGTCAATAGACTTTGGGGTCAAGTCATCGGTGTATTCGGACAATAATTTCCGCAACCGCAAATGGACTGACCGGTATTTGTTGGGATCAGGGGGCATGACAATCAAGTCAGGACAAATTATTTTGCCGTCTTTGACCCGCATGCCGGTTTTGATCCCCAGCTTCTTGGCTTCGACTGAAGAAGCTACAATACACCCTCCGGGCGAAACGTAAGCTGCCACCGCCAGCGGTTTGCCCCGCAGGAAACGGTTGGCTTGCTGCTCAATGGTGGCAAAGCAGGAATTAAGATCCAGATGCATGATGGTCGGGGACTTGGGATTAAAGGGTAATACATCCCGAGCGAAGTCGAGGGATCTAGTTTGATTCTCCATCAGCCACCTCCTCCAGCGTCCAGGACAAAGTTTCCGTGTTCAAAACCAGCCGGAAAAATAACGCCTCTGAAGCCACCGAGAAGACATGGAATAAAATTCGTCCGTCCCGGAAAGTATGGTGATAGTCAACTGTTTTAATGGAATACTCTTTGCCTTCAAACAAGACTTTCCTGGGCGCGGTCGTTCTGGTTCTATGGTCAAAAAGAGTGGTCACCGATACCGGAACCGTTAATTTCTGAATCATGTTTTCAAAATATCTGGCCTGTTGCCATATTGTTATATTCCGAAAAAAAGACAAAAACAAGACATACATAATCCCAACAAAATAGATCAAAGTGCTGTAATTTCAATAGGGGAGAGGGACGAAATTTTAGGGGAAATAGGGGAGATGGGGTAAAATACAAAATGATATGGTCATAACTACCAAAAGCGTTGCCCAGACCCAGAAATTCGGGGAAAAATTTGCCCAAAAAATTGCCGGTGGAGGGAGCCTGTCCGCCGGCCGGCGGATCGTCTGTCTTTTTGGCGGCCTGGGGGCGGGCAAAACTACCCTGGTCCAGGGAATCGCCAGGGGATTGGGAATTAAAAAAAGGATAATAAGCCCTACGTTTGTAATAGTGAGAAGATACAAGATAAACAACAAGCGAAAGGACCAGACAAAAGATAGGAGCAGTGAGATAAAAGGCAAGAAAAAAGAAAAAGGAAGCGAGGGATACTTATGGCACATAGACTTATACCGGCTCAATACCGTTGAAGAAATCAAAGACCTGGGGATTGAGGAACTCTGGCAGGATCCTGGCAATATACTATTAATAGAGTGGCCGGAAAAAATAGTAAATATCCTGCCAGAAAACAGGTGGAATGTCAGGTTGGAGGCCGTCTCCGAGAGGGAGAGAAGAATTGAAGTTTGGAAACATGCGAATTAAGAAAAGCAAATGAGCGCAAATGTGCGAATAAACGATATAGTTTATCCCGAACTGTCATACAAAATTATGGGAATCCTTTTTGATGTCCATAATACCCTTGGCCCAAATTTTCAGGAAAAATATTATCAGAAAGCAATTGAGCAAAAACTTAAAGCAGAAAATCTCCCTTTTGTGCGGGAATTTCTAGTAACCCTGAACATTAACGGTCTCAAACTCGGACGCTATTATATTGATTTCGTAATTGACCAAAAGATTGCTCTGGAAATCAAAAGAATCGATTACTTCACTAAAAAAGAATGGCATCAGGTAATAGCTTATCTGGATGCAGCCAAACTAAAACTAGGGATATTGGTAAACTTCAGTAAACCAAGTTTAGTTTATAAGCGAGTTTTGAACTCCAGAGTCATTCTGGATTCGCAAATTCGCGATAATACGCAAAAATAAATTCGCATGAAACTATACATAGACACCTCATCAAATCAAAAAACTATCGTCCGATTGGGGGATAAGGAACTTGTTCAGGACTCTTCTGTCTGGCACTCCCAGGTTGTCCTGCCGATGGTTGTCCGTATGCTCCAAAGACAGGGTCTCACCCTGTCAGACGTGACGGAAATAGAAGTGGCG
>CAZRUW010000095.1:0-14275 GCA_964603445.1 uncultured Gammaproteobacteria bacterium
ACCCCTTAACCAAACCCCTTAACCACCAGCGTGTCACAACAACATTTCCCTTAGTCTCGCGGGATGAGCTCTCAAAAATAAATCGTGAACGCCACAAAAAGACTGTTACAACAGCCTTTGCAAGACCACCTCTTGCAAACGGCGCTGCAAAGCCAAAAAACTGGTCACTCAATTCCTTCAATTCCTTCCCAAATTCCCCCTAAAAGTGCTACGAAAATTGAGATGTTGCTTTACAAGGACAACCCCAAAGGACAAAAGCTTGACAAATACTACAGGATAATATAATCTGGTAAGGGTAAGGGTAAATTACCTGTAGCACATTTCAAAACCAGATCATTTGCGTCATTCCGGTAGGCCCGCCGGCTGGCGGGGCACATCCAGAATCTCTAACATTTAGTGGTTCTGAACAAGCCTGCCTTGCCGGCAGGTAGGCCAGAGTGACAGGTTTTGAAACAGGTTCTAGTAGGTAATTACTCGCATTTTTAGAATATGGCATCTCTCGACAGCCTTACGAGACGGGAGCTTTTCTCCGAGTTCGGTATACCCGCAGCCTTACTCACCGTCGCCGCCGCTTCCGGCAGTTTGGGAACCCTGCTGGGTTTAGTCTTCCATCAGCAAGAATTAACTGGCACTCGTTCGGCGCAAATTCCCGCCTCTCCGTCTGCCGAAGAAAAAGTTGCCTACGCAGTCAAAATCGCCAGAGAAGCGGCTGTCTCTGCAGGAATAACAGAATACCGTCCTTTCTCCGGTGAATCCGCCCGCTTGGCAAAAGCAGCCAAAGAAAAATTCGGCGTTGAACTTCTCCTGCCCCGGCAATGGATAAATGACGACGGGACAACTGTCTTAAACCTTGATTGGCGCCCGGAAGAAATCGCTGTAATTTCCCGGGGTCTGGAATTAATGCCGCCAATTTACATAACGGAAAAGCTTGAGAGCCGCATTCTTTTGGTTCGTCCGCTGGGGACAAAAGGAGGAGTTGGCGGCTGGCACAGGGAGGAAACAGTAATCATAAACACGCCTGACGGATTCACCCTGAGCCAATCGCCGGGTTCTCCTGTCTTTCCCAACATTGCCGCCGAACTGACTACTGCAGCAATTCATGAATTCACTCATGGTTATACGAACCAACATCCCGAAGTAATGGATCGCTAGTGCCAAAAAACAGGATGGAAATCAAGACCGGACGGCATTTGGACAAACAACAAGCCGGAGAATTTAATTAAGGACGGGGCACCGTTAGCAGACACCGACCCGGCAGAGGATATTGCCGAAAGCACGGGCCTGATTGCTGTCAATCACCGAGCACTCAGCCCGGAACGAATCCGGTTTTTCCAGACCGAGCCGGAATTTGCCAGTTGGAGTATAATTAGAGAACTAAAAGAGGTTCAACCCCAAAGGCAATTTCTAAAGTAGTTGCATGTCCGGCCAAGAAAAACAAGAAAAAAAAGTATTCAGCAGAAGAGATTTCCTAAAACTGGCAGCGCTGTCGGCAGGCGAATTAATATTATTACCTAAATTTACGAAAGAAGGACAAGATCCTAACACAAAACCGACCATTGAATTCCAAGAAAACTACGGTTCTCTCTCCTTCAAACAGAAAGAAGCTATTGCGGGTGGAGTGCGAGATTCACTAGCATTTTGGAAGTCTTTGGGAGCCAAGGGTCCTGGTATGGTGAGTAACTATCCCTTCGTGGTAATGACCTACACAAACAATGAAACCTCCTTTGTTGAAGGGAAATTCTGGATCAGACTGCAAACTCGTGACAGGAGAACAGCCGCACATGAGTCATTCCACACCCATGGTCTAAGAATAATGGGTCTTCCGGGATTTATGGAAGCGCCAGCTGTTGCCACCCAAATGAGACTATACGGCGGTTCTGTTAATAGCGACACACCGCTAAAAATCACCAACTTTAAGATGGAAGGGGAAAAATTTGCTGATTATGACAATGGCGCTGCAGCTATGATTGCGAACTACAATAAGGCGGGGGTTGCTGCTCTCAGGATCGGCTGGGATTTTTGGGTCGCCATGAACGACAGATACATTAAATATATCAAAAACTTGCCAAGCAAGCCATTTTGTGCGTCTGTCCCTGCCGACCAGTTCAAAAATTGGGTAGAAGATTACCAACCTGGACTTTGGGAAGAATTAGGTGTACAATACCCAGTATTATTCAGTAAGTAACCAATTTCCATGAAAGGTAAAGATATCCTAAGAGATGTGGTTATGGCCGGAAGTTTGCTTCCGCTTGCCTTCTTGCCAGGGGATAGAGGAGCCGGCACTCCAAGAAAATCATTGTGTCGACCCGGTGATCATATACTTCTGGACGCCCCTTTATTCCAAAGTGCTAAAAAGTCCTCCCCGCCAATAAAAACTGACAGGTCAGTTCAATTAAATATCGTCCTCGGAGATGTTCGGGGAGACGATAGTTACAACCGTGTGCTCGTGGAACGATCACCTGATTTGCGCTCCCAAGACAAAGCACAACCTGGTTTTCTTGATATTACCTCACAGCTGGACTCCGCCTGCACTGACTATCAGAAAAACAAGCTTGCTAATAGACCACGTGGTCTGCAACCCACCAATGATGTCTGGCCGGACAGAATAGTCCAGGTCCAAGAGCAAACTGCTGACGGTGTGGTAGGTTACGTGACATCAAGAATTGACGAAGTGGTAGATGATTACTCTGTCACGGTCGAATACGTTGACGAGAATACCGGGAAAGTCATCACTAAAACCGTCCCCAGAAGCTCCTTATATATGGAACCGCTGGAATCCAGCGAAAATCCATACACTAAACCTGGCCAGCCAAAGCCGTAATCTCCTCCATTAATAACATTCCCTTGACAGTACCCCGCTCAGATCCTACTATAGAACTGCGATATGACAGCAAGAAGAATAACATTACTTTTTGCGTTTTTTTTTGTAATATTTGTTTCGCTTAATCAAGGTCTAAACCAAAACGTCTTCGCATCTTGCTGGGTAGTGACAAGCGGCGGGCCCGGATGCCCTTCTGGCAGCAGCGGCACTTGCTCTCAAAATGGTACGTGCAATTGGATTTATAACTATTACCCCAGTGGTGGTGTGTGTTATTACGAGGAGAATTGTTGCACCACTCCCCCAGAAGCCTCCTGTGGTGGCCCTGTTGCCTCCTGTCCTGGAACTTGTGACAACAGTACATGCGCCAGTAATGGGAATTTAAACTGTAATGATTTTAACGGCCACCAGGACTGGTGTTTAGGAACCGGCAGTTATTCCTGGCCCAGCACTTGCAGCTGGAACTACAGTGATAACTACACCTGTTCCGGCCGATACTGCGGCGGGGAAGCGTCCGGGAACATTCCCGGCCACAAAAACATGACCTGCGCTTCTTTCAGTTCCGGCGGTTACAACGCCAGTCGGGACCTTTGCGTTGCCAGCGGCTGCCATTATGTTCCTACCTTTAACTCGTGCAATACCAACCCTGTCTCCGCGTGTACTAACGGCACCTGCCAGAACCAATGCGGGGACACCACCAGCTGCGGCACTCTGCCATCGTACCAAGCCACTTATCCGGTCGGAGGAATAACAATTAACACATTGACCCCCACTCTCCAGTGGGTCGCTAATACCACCGGTATTGCCTACAACAACATCTGTATTTCGACTGATCCCAACACCTGCACCACCGGCAACTATAATATGGGCTGTCCCTGGAGCCCGGGAACGGCTGACCGGTCTTTTACCACCCCGGCTTCGTTAAGCCCGAACACAGATTACTATTGGCAAATCTACGGCGTTTCCTATGATCCGCAACTGCAAGGCAAGGGCAACTGTCCCGGGGGCAGTTTTTGCAGTGGTTGCGACCATTTCAGAACCGTTCAGCCGACCTGCACTATCTCCGTCTCGCCGTCATCCGTTATTATGGGAGTGGGCCAGACCCGAAACCTCACCGCTTCCGTGACCGTTACCGGCGGTTCACTGGCTTCCGTCTCCTGGACGCCGGCTAATCCTTCCGTGGCCACCGCTACCACTCCCGGAAATTCCACCACTGTCACTGGTATTTCCGCCGGCACTACCACCGTCACTGCCACCGCTAATCTCTCGCCGGGAGGTTCCTGCACCAACTCTGCCCCGGTCAGCGTGGTTCGGTCCTACTTTCGCACTTTCGGGGGGGACGTTACCGCCAAAGGCAAACTGGTCAACACCTACCTTCCTGCCGGACAATATATTTCCGGAAGGTGGAAAAGAGACTGAGATCTTGATTTCCCTCCCGGCCTATCCTAGACTGAAATTATGAAGAAAGGTTCTGCCCGGCCGCTGGCCGTTTTTCTGCTTATTCTCTTGCTGTCCTTAACCATCCTTGTCATCCTCTTGCTTTTATTCCGGTCCCGTCTCAGGCCAACCGCTCCCAAAAATCCCCCGGGGCTTGTCTCCTTGCCCGCCACCTCGGTCAACCCGCTCCTGGCCGCCACCGCCGCCGCCAGCCTGACCCAAATCGAAATCAACTACACCGCTGCCGGCTTCACCCCCGCGAAAGTCACCATCAAAAAGGGTACCGTCATTGTTTTCTACAATAAATCTAAGGGGCCGATGCGGATTAAATCTGATCTGCCGGGTTTTAACCAAACTATTGAGGGAAACACCTATGCCTACACTTTTAATGGGGCGGGTAAGTGGACTTTCCAAAACCAAAAACAGCCGTCGGACAGCGGAACTATTGCCGTCATGCCATGATCAGCCGCTTTCTGATCTCTCCTTGACTGGTAATTTCCATTGATATACATTAATTCTGCGTATATGAAAATGTTTATCAACAGCGTTGCATTAGCATTCTCTCTCATCCTGGCGTTGGCTTTGGGCATTGCCGCCGGTTATAAGCTCGCTCCCCGCACAACCTCCGGTCCCGCAACCGCCGCGCCAAAAATAACCCTCGGCGGGCCGCTGGGCAGCGTCATTGAGAACGTTAACGGCAAAGTCACTACCGCCGACGGCAAATCGCTAACCATTGAAGCTAACGGCCAAAGTATCACTATTAAAATGGGGGGTGAAGTTGCCCTCATCCAGCCGCCGCCAACAACCACCCCTGCCAAGCCGGCCTCAGTACCGCCGGTCGGCTCGTCCAGCGCCCAGGAAAATCTCCTTCCAAATTTTGACCGGATTCCTCTCGGAAGTCAGATATCAGCCGTTCTGGAAATGCAGCCCGACGGCACTTTCCTGACAAAATCCGTTTTCTTAATTGCTAAAACCGCTAATCCATAAATGGCAAAGAAAACCATCAACTCGCTCCTTATTTTCTTAATAGCCTTCCTCCTGGGTTTACTGAAACCAGCGCCTGCTCTGGCCTTCGTAGCTCAAGGGTTTTGGCCCTCCTACCCGACCGGCGGCACCACAGTGAACACCCCTTACCCCACTTTTTACTGGTGGCAAAGCCACCCCTATCTCTACTGGACCAACTTTCTGCTGGGAACCTCCTGCGGCAATTTTAATTACTACGGCGCCGGCAGCGGCTGGCCGTCATCATACACCGTCCCCACGCCATTAAGCGGCAACACTACTTATTACTGGACAATCTATGGCTTTGACGGCAGCAACTATTGGGACAGTGGCAGTAATTGGTGCCAGTCATTCCGCACTCCAAGCTTCTGCTCCGGAAGTTATGGAAACTGCACCGGCTGGGGAAGCTGTTCCGCTTCCTGCGGCGGCGGAGTTCAATACCGCACTTGTTATGACACGGGCTGCGGCACTCCCCAAACCCAGTCCCAATCCTGCAACACCCAATCCTGTTGCACCAACTCCGCCCCGGCGCCGATCTCTCTCTCTTCTCCGGCTAACGGCGCCACCAGTGTTACTCTTTCGCCAACCCTCGCCTGGAACGCCGAATCCAACTGGGGAACTAATTGCTCGGGAAACAGCAACACCTACCGTCTCTACTTCGGCACCTCCGCTTCGCCGCCGCTGGCAGCCTCTAATCTGACTGCCGCCTCCTATAACACCGGCGGTCTGGCTGCGAACACCACCTATTATTGGTATGTAGTGGCCAGTAACGGCTACACGACCAGCTCCCCCAGCCAAACCTGGTCCTTTACCACCAACGCTCCGCCGGCAATTAACAGTGTTTCCATAAGCTCCAGCCCGGTGGTGGCTAATAACACTGCCCAGTACACCATTACCGCCCAGGCTTCTGACCCCAACAGTGGAGGAGATATCTACGGCGAATACACGTTGATCAACTATCAGGGTGAAAACGGCGGTGCCTATCGCGGCTATCTCACCTGGGGGCTAGGTGACTACTGGTCCGGCTACCAGGACCATACTGCCTGTTCCGGTGGTGGCTATGCCGTCATCCAGCCGGGCTATGGCAACACCTACCTTCATCTGAAATCCTGCTCCGTCTCCGTCTCCGGCAACTCCCGAACTGTCAACTTCGCGGTTACTTTTGACCCGTCCTTCACCGGCCCGGCAGACAATGACATTTCCGGCTATGTCTGGGACAGCGTTGGCAACGCCAACGGGTGGGTCAACTTCCAGACCAATTTTTCTGTCTGTCCCGCCGCCGTCCCCATCACCGGAACAATTTCCGGGATACCCGCCGGCTCAACCGCTACGGCATACGCTAATACACTGCAGAGCAACGCTGTCAGCGCTCCCTCGGGAAACTACACCATTAACGCGCCCGTGCTTTCCAGCTACCAGATTTTTGCCAGCCAGATTTCCGGCTACTCCTACACTCCCGGACCGACCACCGTCTCCACCGCCGCCTGCACTGCTGTTTCCGGGCCGGCCATCGTCTACACCCAAAATGCTTGTCCCCAGCAGCCGGACACCAACCTTATTGCCGTTTATCACCTGGACGAAACTTCCGGCCAAACCGCCGCCGATTCCTCCGGCAATAATCATAATGGAGCGGTTACAGGCACCACTATTGTTGCCGGCAAATACGGCAACGCCCGCAGCTTTAGCAATACTTCCGACTCCGTCCAGACAAATAACCCGATTGTTACCGGCACCGGCGATTTTTCCGTCACCGCCTGGATTAACCCTTCTTCAGCCGGAGCGGGAAGCACCAGGTACATTACCGGCAATTATGGTTTGGAAAACACCGCCGGGATAGAACTCTACCTTTCGACGGCAAACACTTTCGGTGTTTATTTCGGCAGCAACCTTACCGGTTCCGGCACTTTGACTGCCAACACCTGGAATCAGGTAGCTTTAACCAGAAACAACGGCACAATGACTCTTTATATCAATGGTGTCCCGACAGGTTCCGGCAACCTCAACGGCAATGTTAAAGGCAAGCTTAACTGGGCCATCGGCAACGGTCCGGACTATACTTCGGAAAGGTTTCAGGGAACAATTGATGAAGTTCGTATTTGGAACCGGGCCCTGACTGCCTCCGAAATCGGCGGCGAATACCAAACCCTCTGCGCCACCGGAGTCAAAGTTAACTGTAGCCCTTACAGTTCCTGCCAAAACCCCCGCGGCACGGACATCACCTGCGGCACCGGCTACCAATACCGCACTTGCTATGACAGCGGCAATTCCACCCCTATCGACGCCACTCCCCAAGCCTGTGTCCTCCAACCCAACACCACCATAAGCGGCCTGTTTATGAACGTTCCTGACGGAACGAGGGGTATCACTGTTACCGGTCAACTCACCAATACTCCCACCGGCGGCAGCTGCCCGGCCACTATCCAAAGCAGCCCGCCGTCCACCACCAATTATTCTCTGACCTCCCCGGCCTTGTGTACCTACCAACTGTCGCCGACGGCCATTTCTAATTACACTGTTTCCCCAAGTAACCTTCAAATCGCCTTTAGTTGCACCAATCTCACCGGCCCGACTTTCTGGTATAACAGTGACGCCGGCGCCGGCGCCCAAAATTCCCCCGGCCAGACTTCACCTCTCTATTACGGCTCCGGGGCAGTCTCTCAAGCCGGCACCGCTCCCGGCTACCGGCTGGAAAACTATCTTAACTCTGCCCCCCTGGGCCAGGCCAGTTACTCGCAAATACTCTCCATTGCCATTAAAAATTCCGGACTGACCACTTCCCAAAATCCCTGCACTGCCCCCGGAGGCCGGCTGGACCTGACAAACTACACAATTTTCTGCTACAACAACAGCTTCCCCTTCGATTCCACTCTCAATAATGCCATAGCCAACGGTCCGGCCAGTCCGACTGTTATTCTCCTTTATCCAGACCCGTCTTCCGGCAATGCCCAGCAAACCATCAGTTCCGCCAAATCCATCACCAACAAGACCCTGGTTGTCTTTGTCAACGGCAGCCTGGAAGTCCAAAATAACGTCACCATCGATCCCAGTTACGGCTCCGGCGCCATTTTTGTCCTTAACAATCCGGACGTCTCCAACCCTGCCACTTCGGGAAATCTTCTGGTGGACTCCCCCGTTTCCCGGCTCGACGGCGTCTTTGATTTTCCCGGATTCTCCTATGACACCCAGGGCGGCGGCAACACCGGCACAAAACTGGTGGGCTATGGTTCCCTTCTGTCCATCGGCGGCCAAGCCCTCAATTTGAACCGCACCTTCGACAGCACCGTCGGCCCGGCCGAAGAATGGTACTACCAGCCAAAATATCTCAAAATGTACCAAAACGTCATCTCCAGTCCCCGTTTCCTCTGGCAGGAACTAACACCACAATAACGAAATATCCAATGAGCAATATTCAATGAATTAACTCATTGCCCATTGGCCATTCATTGCACATTGCCCATTGAAGATTGAAGATTTGAAAGTGCCCACTAATTGCCAACAAAAAGAGGTCTTTCTTTCGAAAGACCCCTTAGTAAAAACCGCAATTAACTAGCGTCAATCCTAGTCATTACGCGTTTCTCGTTTGTCATTAGCCCCGAACACGATAGTGTTTACACTGCAAAGTGTTTAAACTTTGGAGTGCTCGGGCGCAGACAATGAAACTGCTTATGCAGACCTCATTTGTCTATAGCAGTCATTGCAATAAATTGGTTTGACTGGTTTACCGTCCTCCCCAAGCCTTGGTTGGAAAGGAACCTGGCAAGCCTTGCCGCAATTACTGCAGACGGCGTCGTACATCTGTCGCGGGCCGGCATTATAGCCGCCTCCGCCACCACCGTAGCGTCCGCCGCCGCCGCCTCCCATCGCTGCTTTTTTAGCCGCTCGGCAGGAAGGACAACGCACGGGAGCGTTGGCAAAACCTTTTTCGGCGTAGAACTTTTGTTCGTCCGCCGTCCACACAAAAGAATTACCACAATCGCGGCAAGTCAGTGTTTGGTCTTGATATTGTTGATCCATTAATTTTTCACCGCCTTTTGGTCTTTAGAGGACCTGGGATTCCAGCCTGGTCACTTTTGCCATAGTCCGCAGCTTTACACTGGAATTCCAGGAAAAGAGAAGACGAGGAAATGTTTCGACTGGTCAAAAGGAAGTATAACAAGTTATACTAAATAAATCAAATGTCACAAACTGATGCGTACTTAGCCCCGAGCGCGAGTGACGCCCGGGCGCAGAAAACCACACCCTGTGTGGCTTTCTACTGCGCCGAATATGCCATTGACGACCGGCTCCCCTCTTTTGCCGGGGGCCTCGGGATTCTGGCCGGTGACCTTCTGCTCGAAGCCGCCGACCAAGGTCTCAACTTCAACTTAATTAGCCTTTTCTATCACAGTGCTTTTGCCGACGGGGACGGTCAAAACATTCAAAGCCTCCGGCCGGAAAACTTTGGCTTTTCCGTCTCTGGCACCATTTCTTGTCCCCTAGCCGACAGACGGGTGGCAACCCAAATTTGGACCAAAAAAATCGGCTCCGCCGGCATCTTTCTTCTGGACACCAATCTCCCGCAAAACAGCCCCCGCGACCAAAACATCACTAAACTCCTCTACGGACCTGATGATCTGACTATGTTGGAGCAGCAAATTATCCTCGGCTTCGGTTCCGTGGAACTCTTCCGCCTTTTAAATATGAAACCGGACATCTACCACCTTAATGAAGGCCACACCGCCCTCGCAATCCTGGCTCTGGCGGTTAGCTATGCCCAAAAAAACCCCGGTACTGACCTTAAAACTGCCCTGGAAGCCGTTAAACCTGAAATTGTGGCTACTAAACACACCATCCTGCCATCTGCCGGTTTGCACATTCCTTGGGAACTCCCCCGGATCTACCTGGGGCCGATCATTGAGTCCGCGGGTTTAAGTTTCCCCGACCTTCTGCCCTTGGCCGCCCACAAATCTCGCCCGGAAATGTTCTCGACCACCCAACTTCTTCTCAGTTTCTCCCAGAAATCTTCAGCCGTGAGCTTTCCCCACGCCAAATTTGAAAAGGACATCCATCCCGAAAGCCCCCTGATCCCCATCACTAACGGTGTAAACCGCAAACGCTGGCAGCCGGCCGGAAAGTCCAAAGCAGAAAACAAACAAGACTTAGCCGGCTTTCTTTCCCAAAATTTCTCGGTCCAAATAAACACCTCTGCCCTTCTGATTGTCTGGGCAAGACGGCTGGCCGCCTATAAACGGCCCCACCTCTTATTTTCTGATCTGACCAGACTGGAGCAGCTGGTTAACCTTCCCAATCGCCCGGTTCAAATTATCATCGCCGGCAGAGTCTACAGTTCCGACCCGGAAACCACCGGTGTCGCCAAAGAAATTGAAAACCACTGTCAGGGCCCAAACTTGAAAGGCCACGTCATCTTTTTACCGGAATATAATCTGCCTTTGGCCAAAAAACTCTCTGCTGCCGCTGATATCTGGTTGAATACCCCGCTCCCTGGGAAAGAAGCCAGTGGAACTTCCGGCATGAAAGCCGGGCTCAACGGCGCCCTCCAATTCTCCACTGCCGATGGCTGGATCGCCGAAAACGACTGGACCAATATGGGCTGGATTTTGTTTGAAGACGACATCTCCAAAAATCTCTACGACACTATTGAAAAAGAGATCGTTCCTCTCTATTTTGACCAGCCGGAAAAGTGGCAACAACGCGCCGCTCAAACCCGCAACCTGGTAGAAAAAAACTACCTCACCTCGCGCGTCCTCAAAGACTATTTAGCCAAACTCTATCCCCCATCTTCCTAATCTTCCTAATCTTCCTAAGGCCGCCACCACGCCCTTTGCAAGACCACCTCTTGCAAACGGCTTGACAACAACCTAAAAAAATATTAGTCTAAGTTGTGGCTGCCAAAAACTCGGTTAAGCAATATCTGAAGGACGGGTTCTATCACCTTTACAACCGTGGTGTCGCTAAAGGGAACCTCTTTCTTGACGGCCAGGACTTCAATGTTTTTCTTTCCTATCTGAAAACCTACCTGCTGCCTAAAGATTTGGTCAGCCTGAATGGCGTTCTTGCTTCTAAAGAATCAAACCCAGCCGAAAAAAACAAAGCCCTGAAATTATTGAAACTGAAAAACTTCTCCGGTCTAATTGACCTTTTAAGTTATGCTCTAATGGAAAACCATTTTCACTTTCTGGTCAAACAGGCTCAGGAAGATTCCATTGATCATTTTATTAATTCCCTTGGAACACGGTATGCCGGCTATTTTAACCGAAAATACAAGCGGGTCGGACCGTTATTCCAAGGCGTTTACAAAGCCGTGCTCATAGAAACCGACGAGCAACTCCTCCACCTTTCCCGCTACATCCACCTCAACCCTCTGAAAATAAATCAGCCCAACCTCCCCTCGTCCTTGCCGGAGTTTTTAGGCAAAAGGCAGTCTGCCTGGCTAAAGCCGAACTTCATCCTGGACTACTTCAGCAAAACAAATCCCCGCAATACGTACGCGACTTTTATGGAAGAAGGTATCGATGCAAACTTCATTGCTTCATCAGCCATCGATTTTGAAGACGAAGTAATCTAAACACTTTAGGCTGTCCCAAAGCCCTTTGCAAGACCACCTCTTGCAAACACTGTCACAAAGGCCCAAATCATCCAGGCAAGTGCTCCAGCCTCCACTGCCAGTTGCCGGACTTCCGGCCCGGACGGTTCAGCTGGGCCTCACCGCCCAAATTTAAAATGTCCTGCATTGCGATCATAAAAATCCTGGCCCGGGACTTTCCCCCGTTCTCAATAAACTTTTTTGCCGCCGTCTTTCTCCGGGTAAACCCCCGGACGGTATTACTGTCATGAACACTGGTGTACAACACGCAATCCCCTTTAACCTCCTCCAATTTGTGCCAGAGCATAACCTTGCTGGACAAAAAGCGAAATCTCTTTCGCAATGTTTCCACATCAGGAGTAATTACCCCCAAATCCTCGGCAATAAAAATCCTCTTCGGATATACCCTCCGCAACTCACCCAAAATCTTTTCTCCGGGAACTTTAAGCCAAGAACCGTGCCGGCCGGTTTTCTTTGGCCAGGGAATGGCCCACACCGCCGCATACCCCCGAAAATGATCCAGACGAACAATATCAAAAAGCTTACAAGTATACCTGAGACGCTTTACAAAGAGAGCTGAATTTTGAGTAAATTTATTACTCCAATCATACAAAGGATGCCCCCAAAACTGACCTTTCCTACTATACCAATCCGGCGGGGCCCCGGAGGAAAGCCGAGGCAAAAACAAACCTTCCCCTTCCCGTCGGGAAATAAAGTATGGCAGATCACCAATAATCTTTACCCCTTTATTATTGGCGTATTTTTTCAGTTTTAACCATTCCTTTTCCGTTCCGTACTTCGGATCTATGGCCAAAGAGTCAGCGCTATTATAAGGCGATCCGAAATTGTCCCGGGGATTAAGGGGCAAGACCTGCCAATATTTGTGCCCTCCCCTAACCAAGTAGTCCACAAAGCTAAACCCGTCCGAAAATTTGCCGTGCGGCAAGCTGGCAACCGGAAGTAACACACCTGTATCCATTTACTTCTGCCTCTAATTTTAAAAACGGGGGCAGGAAGACAGATGCCTTTGATGCGAGTCTCAGCGAGTGCACGATTCAGTACACGAGCGTTGACGAGCATCACAAGGGTGGTCGAGCTGCCAGGACCCGAATTAAAAATATCTATATTCCCCTTTGTTCCGGCTGTCCCGAAACTATCCTCTCGTATTTCTCTCTGTACTTTCCGATCATGTCCAAAACTTCCTTATTCGACAGCCGGCGCCGCAGGATGTCCACAGCATGAACCGCCTCAAAAATGTCGTTTTTTGTCTCCAGCTTCCAAACGGCATCCCGCCACAAAATGGCCTCTTCAAAATTCTCTTTCTTTACCGCTTTCTCCATCTCAGCCCGCATCAAATTCACAAAGGCGTCATAAACCCAAGGCTCCCCCGCGCCGACCGTCTTATCTTTAAAAGGAATGCGCACCTCTTCTTTCATCCGATGGGATAATTCCCTGACCTTTCCCGTCCTTTGCCACTCAAAAGACTTCGCCAAAATTTTGAGATAAAGATCATAAACCCTGTCAACAACCTTTGGATCAGGGTCAGGAAGCGATTTTACGGCATCCAGAAGCGTCCAGGCCCCCTGCTCAATAACCTCCAGTGACCACCACGGCTTCGCGCTGGCCCAAAAAAACTGGTCGCTGGCCAACCCCTCATCCAACTTCCTCCTTGCCTCTTCGTTCCCACTTTCTTCTTTTTTATCTTTTATTTTTTCTTTCACTTCGTCCATCACCAACCTTTGCAGTTCCCACTGGTACTTTTGAATTTCATTGTCCGGTTCGCTCCAACTGACAAACTGCACGCCGTCTTCAATGTCTTTCTGTGATGAGGCCCAAGTCGAAACCCGGGGAGTTACCGTTTCCTTCTCCCCAAAAAGCCTGATTAAATCCTCAAAAAACACGTGCTCAAAATCCCCTGAAATCAGAAGCCCGGTCAACAATTTTTGTAACCCCGGCCGGTGGTGGCCAAAAGTTTCCCCGTCCATCCCGGTCACCAAATACTTCTTTGTCAAAAACTCATCGTGTAAAAAAGACTCCAAATCGGCAAAACTTCGCGCGTAGGCCGCCATAATGAGGTTTGACGACGCGCGGTCGCGAAAGAAAACGCGCATATCCGTTCCGGCAATTTGGTAAGTCCGGTCATTTTTGACTTGACTCACTTTTCCGTTGTAAGCAATCTCGTCCAAAATCAGCCACTTGTAACCTAAGCTTTCCAAAATCGGCAGAATCTTGGGACTATAGCCCATTTCCGGCGGGAAAAACCCAACCGGGTCATAGACCTCGCCCAGAATTCCCCTGTTGGTCTCAAAGTTCAATCTGATCTGCCGTTCAATCTCATCCTCCGGGAGAAACGGCAAAAGAGTATGGTACTTGGCCGAACCGGTAAACTCGATCTGTCCCCGCCCGGCTGCCGTTTTCAGGCCGGAAATTATGTC
>CAZRUW010000096.1:0-2952 GCA_964603445.1 uncultured Gammaproteobacteria bacterium
TCCTTTCTCCACAGAATGGGCAACCGATAGAAAAGGCTCTAAGGCCTTGTATTTTTTCATCACAAAATTATATCTGAGGCTTTAGAAGAAAGGAACAACCTAAATCCTCGTTTTCATCAACACGAAATGTCACTTAAGCCAAATTAGTCGTCAAAGAGACATTGGTATTGCCAATGGCAAAGGATTAGCCTTGTATGTTCACATTCCTTTTTGCGAACAAATTTGCTCGTTTTGTGCTTTCCATCGGACAGTCTCCAGTTCGGAAAAAATTGAAAGATACATGAATCCTCTGCAAAAACACTTTGATTCTGTTTTGCCACAAATTGGCCGAGGTGAAATTACCTCCATATATTTTGGTGGTGGAACGCCTGGCTTACTAACCCTAGAACAGGCAGGAAGAGTCCTAAATTCAATCCGCAATCAAGCCGATACTAGTGGAGCTAGAATTACCTTTGAGTTGCACCCCAAAAATGCTACTGAGGAACACGTGTTGGGACTCATGTCATTGGGTGTAAGCCGAATTAGTATTGGCATTCAAAATCTTACTGACAGCGAAAGGCAAAATCTTGACCGAACAATTACCTCAAGTCAAGAAGAAGTCGTGATTCTCCAAAACCTGAATAGAATTGGGGTGCCGTACAACATTGATCTGATGTTTGGCACTCCTGGCCAATCGCAAAAAAGTTTAGACGACACCCTAGTCAAAATTACAGAAGAGGTTTCACCCCCAGAGATTACCTTGTTCCAATATGTCAATGCTTACGGTGCCAAAACTCGAGTTTTAATAAACCGAGGGCTATTGCAAAGACCGGGGATCAAGGATAGACACCAAATGTACAGTATGGCACGAGACCACCTAACAACTCACGGCTATCGCCAAACTGGAACTTATGGTTTTAGCAAGGAAAAAAGCGCTTCTCAAAGAAGGTTAATGAATAACGGCATGGATTTCATGGGCCTTGGTCCGCGGGTATATTCTCGGGTTGGAAATGTTTTTGCGATAAATAGCGCCACGGTTAATGACTTTTCGAATCTTACTGGAACAACCGAAAATTATTATGGTTTGAAGGTTCCCACTAACCTTGAAAGGGCAGTTACCTTGTTTTTCTCGGTTCTCGCAAATAGAAAGGACTTTCAAAATGGAAACGTTTTAAAGATGTTTCAACCCTGGCAATCAGAAGGAATCACCCAAATTTATGGCATTTTGTACTATCTTCTTAACCAAAAAAATCTCAGCAGAACGAGTTAGGTTTTTAACTAGTGAACCTTATATCAAATGATGAAAGTAAAAAATCATGGAGTTCAATAGTAAAGGAGCGGGTTGCACATGGTAAAAGAGAGTTGCTTAGTAATCCAGTTTTGGAAATCTCTCTAACGATGGGCCCATTTGCTGGGAGACTTTTAAATGCGGCTACAATCCCCGCTTTTTATTATGTAAATAAGCTTAGTGATAATTTCTCGACAGACGAGTGGCGATGGATGGCCGCGGGCGTTATTGGCCTTTCCTTGATTACACTTTCTTTAACCGAGTACTGGGCCATTAGGAAAAGACATTACTGCACTAACACAAACACAATTTTTCTGAACCTCGCGCTAGAAAAGACAAAAACTGCCATTGTAGCTTCAAGGGCCTGGGGCCTTGCCAATATAGTGAATCCGGTAAATCCTGTTGACTTTGGCATGGCAACTTACCTGACTTTTACTGGAGATTGGGGAACATTTTTAAATTTTATGGTTGCAAGAGAAGTGGTAAGAACCACATATAACAGCGGGGTAGACACTTTGATAGCAACAGGTAAACTCGATCCACTTTATCGTGGCATCCAGGAAACGAAGCGAAAAGTTAGATTATCTCTCGCAAGATTTAGCAAAAGAAACTAAAACAGATTTAGATATTCACGTTTTCTACTGACGAAACGGGCAAAATTTATCCAGTGGCCCTTTTTCCATACTTTAACTCTTTCGTCATCATTCAAGCTTGCTAGGGAAGACTTGTATCCGTGAGGGACAAATATCTGATCAATTCCCCACCCATTGTTCCCTTCAACTGTTAAAGCTATCTCACCCACCGTCTCAACCTCAAAGCTGACTGGATCCCTTCCAGGTTCACAGTAGGCCACCACATCAATAAACTTTGCCTTCCTATTAGTCTCGTCGGTAAGAAGTCGAAGAATTTTGGTTGGAGCAAGCCATTCGTTCACAAATTTACTAAATGGTCCTGGAAAGCCTTTCAGGGCTTCAATCTCAAACCCCACATCGACCTTTACAACGGGCTTAGTGAAACTCCTCGCAGCAAGCTGCGAGGCGTCTGCGTTACTAAAATAGCTTGAGTTGGTCTTTGTGGATTTGGACATAATCTTTTTTGCTCCCTTGCTTTTGGATATATCTCTGGATGGCTGACTCCGAATTTGACCGGCCCACTGTGTTGATGAAATACCCATCACCCCGGAAACTTGCTCCCCAAAGGCTCTCCCTCAATCCGGCAACTCGTTTGAGCAGTTCCCGAGCCAGGATACTTTTGACTGTTCCGGCTACTTTAGTGGGAGAATACACGGGCACTGACCGGATCAAGAAATGGACATGGTCCCCATCAGTCCCGATCTCCACAAAGTGCATTTCGTATCTCTGAGATATCTCCTGACAAATCTGTTTTAGCTGCAAATCTACCGGCTGGGAAATAACGAGTTGCCTTCCCTTGGCCACACAAACAAGGCGGTACAAGAGTACTGAAACATTGTGCGCCTTGTGAATGTAAATACTCACTCATTTGATTTTACTCTCTCGCGGCAAAGCCGCGGGGAATGAACCCTAAGCGGATTCATCAGCACCTTCACTGACACCTATTGTTGACCATGTCCCAAACAGTTTAATTACCAACCAGGGTCAGTAGCCCCGCATCAAAGCCAAAGGACCGCTTCTTTCTTTAGCCCCGAACTCTGAACGCCAGTGAAG
>CAZRUW010000097.1:0-4722 GCA_964603445.1 uncultured Gammaproteobacteria bacterium
TTGTTATTCGCTGCTCGCTGAATACCTCGCAACTTGTTGCGAGGATGAAGCCGAACAGAGAAGACATCCGGGTGTCCAAAGGATACCCCGCGGTTTACCGCGGGGAGGATGTCATTTTGAGAATTGATTTCAAATTGAAAATTGGTAATTAAAGATTCAACGAAGGTACGCCCGGCGTTGTGCCGGTTATTCTGGTATTTCTCCCCCGGGTTTCCCAGGCCAACAACTAGTATCATACGTTCAAAAATTTTGCTACTTCCTCCCAAAAACCGTTTGGTTGACAATAAGAAAAACAATGACTTCCAGAATAAATCTTCACTTGGCCATATCTTCTGAGCTTGGTGACATCAAATCCGAGAGCATGATCATCTGAACCGAGCAAAAACAATAATTTCGTGCTGTCGTTAAGTGGAAATTCGATTCTTTTTGCGGTCATGACCATATTTAACGGCCCGAATAAATTTTGAACTAAGGAATTTTTCTTTATTTTTGGAGCTGCGACAGACCTCCACTCTTTCTGTTGAACATGTTGTCGAATGCCATCGATAAAGAGATCAAAACTTAATCCCAAACCAGAGGTTAAAATCCTTAAACCGTTAATCGGCTCAAGTTGCGGGCCAACTAGAATAGCCTTTCTGACCTTTTGACTCTTCCTTATTATCTCGCACGCCAGTCCCCCGCCCAACGAATGGCCGAATAAGTTGATATTCCCTCCACTCGTCCTGGTTATAAATTCCAATAAGGTGTCTGCGGCCAAATCAAAGGTGAAACCCCTAGGAACATCGAAGGACTTGCCATGACCCGGCAGATAAGGGGACATAATTCTCAGATTACTGGCTTCAAAAATTGGCGCAAAATATTTTATGTCTTGGGGGTTATAACCAAAACCATGGATTGAATACAAGATATTCTTTCCCGTGCCACACTCCAAATAACAAACTCGGCCAAATTTTGTCTCAATAAACTTTTCTTTGATTTTCATCCTGCCCATTCTATGTCACTTCACCTCGAAATTAAAGCTCCGCTTAAGACAACCCACCAAAAAAAGCCGACCAAATCGGCAAAAAAAACAGGATGATAAGAACACAGGATGACAGTGACTAGTCTATGACTGCTCACTTTTGACTGTCGTCCTATCATCCTTAGCCCCGAACACGAGTAGTGCTCGGGCGCAAGAGCTTTAGCTCTTATTTGTAATAGCTCTTAACCTGGAACAAGAGATACAAACCAATTACCGCTTCTATTACCGCCCCAAGCACGGCACCGAATCCGCCGCTAATCACTGAAATCACCACACTGGCGACCAGAGAATAGAGTAGATAATTCCAGCCCGCCATCTTCATTGCTTTGAGTCCGGGAAAGGCCAGCAAGTTCAGAACTGTGGGCACCAGCCCCAAAACCAAAACCACAATACCAAACGCTGAGACGCCCGCCAGAGCCATACCTCCGTACGGGGCCATGCTTGCCCCCAGAGCCCCTAATCCCAAGAGACCCAAGACTCCAAAAACCACCCCAACAAGACCCAAAACTCCAAAAATCAGGGCCAGCCACGGAGCTATCTTTACCAAAATATCCGTAGCGCTCTTTGGAAGCGGAGGAAGCTTTGCGAAGGTTTCCTCGAGCGGCTTCACGTACTGGTCAAAACTATTTGTTGCCATTTTTTCACCACCTTTCCGTCCTGCTACCACCAGTTTTTCACTTTTCCCTTTGCTTTGTCAACTTCTCTTCAGCTTTCTTTAATATCTGCTTCACTCCTAAGTCCGAAACCGGCGCAAAGTCTTCATAGAAATTGCCCACCGCCCCCAAACCGTCCACCTCTTCCAAAACAACCAACCTGCTTACCTGCTTTCTAATTCCTCCCGCTACTTCCCGATCTGCCACCGGCACCGCCACAACTATCTTCCTAGCCTGCTTGCCCTGAGCATAGCTTAGAGCCGCGCGAAGGGTCCATCCCGTCGCCACTCCATCATCAACAATGACTACGGTTTTATTTTTGATTTTCGCCCCCAAATTCTTAATTCCATATTCTTGGATCTTCTCTTGAATCTTGCGTCTTGTCTCCTGTATCTGGTCCTCTGATACTTCAACAACCCGGTTCTCCGAGTTATCCGAGGTCTCCGGTACTATCCGAAAATCAGGTCCCATTGCCCCAATGGCAAATTCCGGATTCCAGGAAGAAGATATTTTTTTAATCACCAGAGGATATAGAGGCGCTTTCAACGCCTTCGCCACCTCCGCCGCCACCGCCACCCCGCCCCGGGTAATTCCCAAAACCACTGGTGTTGCCAATCCTTTAGCTAATAATTTTTCTCCAAGCCTTCGGCCGGCATCTTCTCGTGAGGCAAACATATCTTCTTGGATATCTTTGAATACCCGCTTCGCCGTTATTCTATTCGCCGTTACTCCTATCCTAGCACAAACCCATTGACTCTATCTTCTGCCATGGCATAAATTAGAGTCAATCAACATTTGACTCTTCGACACTTGAAAAATAAGCAGAAAAGGGTAGAATTAACTATGGGATCAAAATGGGAGTGGTTGAAAGAATGTTTAAGATTGTCAGGAAAAGTTCCTCCAAATGCCGGAACAGGACGCATCTATTCTGATATACAGACATAACATTCCAAAACTGGACTCTCGTGTAATAGTTTGATACTGTTAATCTGTGAGATTTTCTGCCCGGTTAATTTCAGAACAAATTGAGGAATTAAAACTTCTTTTAAAGGGTAATAAAGACGGGATTCAAACTAGGATGACTCAAGCAATTCTTCTTCTGGATCAGGGGCAAAAAGCAGAAACCATAAAACTTGTGACCGGGTTAGGGAGAAGCCGGGCCTTTTGGTTGCGAAGAGAATATCTGGCAAAAGGTAAAAAGGTTTTGGATGTCAAACCCCGGGGAATAAATAAACTGCTGACTAAAAAACAGCTTAAGGAAATAATAAAAACGGTGAGAACCAAAAAGCCCAAAGACTTGGGCTTTTATGAAGGTTATGAGTTTTGGAATACCGGGGTTTTAGCAAGTTACATTGAACGAGAATATCACATAAGATACAAATCCAAAACCTCCTACTACCTGATTTTTAAACGGGTCAAATTTACTTACCATAAACCCGGACGGGTTTATCAAAAACACGACCCAATAAGAGTTAAGTTGTGGAGAAAAGAAATTACTCCAAAAATAAGACAATTTTGGAAAGATCCCAAAACTGTCCTTCTTTGTGAAGATGAGATGAAATTATCAACCCAAACTACTTTTCAAAAGATCTGGTTACCTGCCGGAGAATATCCTGAAGTTAAAGTCTCCAATAAAAAAGAGAGCCGGAGTCTCTATGGTTTTTTAAACATCAAAACAGGTCAACAACATGCTTTTAAAACTCTCTGGCAAAATATGTACATTACCCGTGATCAGTTGGTTAAAATAAGGGAAATTTACCCTGCTCAAAAACTGGTCATTCTTTGGGATGGTCCTGGGTCTCACCGGGGGAAAGAAGTCACAAAATATATCCAAGATGACGGGAAAATTGAGCTCATTTACTTTCCTCCGTATTCCCCACAAGAAAATCCCCAGGAACATGTTTGGCGAGAAGGACGAAAAGAAGTTTCGCATAATAAATTTATCGAAAATATTGACACTGCTACTGATGAATTTGTTAGTTACTTAAACAACAGAAAATTCCCCTACAAACTCCTGAAATTCAAATCCACTTTTGGGATGTGAGAACTGTAGGTGGAGTGCCAATGGTCAGAAGAAAAGCACCCGAACCCGGGTCAGATGTCCATTTTGAACCAACCGATTCAGGCGGTACTCACTCAACAAGCGAAAACAACCCACGGAGCGGTTCAGCAGTTATGAAACGATGCTACAAGGTGCGTCGAATTGATTTTTAATCCAGCTCCGATAGGCCTACTTCCCTTGCAACTTCACCATCTCCTCAATTTCCTTCAAACTTGTGGCGTCCTCCGGCTGCTTCTCCCGCCATTGGACCAATCTGGGAAACCGCAGAGCATAGCCTGCTGTATGCATTGGGGATTTTGTCAGTTCGTCCGCCCGAAACTCCCCCACAATCTTTGGTCTCAACCAGACATCGCAATCCATAACTTTATTCACGTCGTAATTTTTCGGTTTTTCTCTAACCGCTAACCCCTTCCCGTTAACCGCTAGTGTCCTCCACTCCTCATCTGTTAGTCCTGTTCCCACTTTTGACACCGTTTTATATGAATCATTTTTTTGATCATAAACCCCAATAAGAAACGCCCCAACGCCAAATTTATTTCGCTTTCCCTGACCATAATCCAGTCCCATAACTACGGCATCCACCGTGTCTTTCAATTTCCCCGTATAGCTTCCTTTAAGCTTTATCCAGTTCCACCCCCGGGCCCCCGCTTGGTAAACTCCATCCAATTTCTTGGCCATAATCCCCTCAAGTCCTTTTTTCAATGTCTCGTCAAAGATTTTTTCCATTTCCCCCGCGTCATCAACAATCTTCATCTCCGCCGGAATAATAATTCTTCCGTTTGAAAAAGAATCATTCTTTTTCAAAGAATGATTCTTCATTAGCTCCTCAATGGCCTTTCTCCGTTCAGAGTACGGTCTATCAATATAGCTTTCCCCGTTAAGGTAAAGGCAGTCAAAGGTCACTAGTCTCAAAGGAACGTCTTTGGCAAACTGCGCGACATCATACTTCCTTTTCCTCTGCACCGTCTCCTGAAATGGCAAATACT
>CAZRUW010000098.1:0-3922 GCA_964603445.1 uncultured Gammaproteobacteria bacterium
GAATTATATAAGGGGTAATTTTGTCCTTTTTGTAGACAACAATGTCCGCGGCTTTGGCGTGAATTTCCCTGCCGAATTGGATGCTTTTTTCAGTTTCCATCCGGTCAAAGGGATAACCGTAGTTCTTGTTTAGCTTGTAAAGCCAAAGTTGGCGGACGATTTCTTCCGGCTTGCCGGTTTGTTTTTCCTCGTCGTAGACGAACTTAAAATTTCCTGATTTTTGATCTTTGACAAAAAAGCGATGGGGTTCGTTCTCACAAATATAGAGAACTTCGTAGATGGGCGTTTGCCCAAATTCTTTAAGACCATAGACAGCTTCGCTGTTTTTAAAAATTTTGCCAATTATTTCTTCTGACTTGTTGGGTTTGATCGTGGGCATAGTCTAGTGAGCCGGTCGCCATTGACCTTCGGACAAAATAGAGAGAACTTTCCCTTTCAATTTCACTTCTTCGGTGAAATGGATGATGTCATACTTGGGATTTTCTGGCTTGAGGTAAAGATAGGGCGGTTTATCTTCGGAAATGAAGCGCTTGATTGTTGACTCGCCGCCGACGTCAGCCAGGACGATTTCACCGGAAAAAAATTCCTGCGCGCTTTTGACCAAAACGGTGGCGCCATCGTCAATTCCGGCATTGATCATGGAGTCTCCGGAGATCTTAAGGAGGAAAACTTCGTCTTCAAGTTTGGCCAACTCAGGTGAAACCTGTTTCCATTGGCCGTCAATGCTAAGGGTGTCGATCGGAGCTCCGGCGTGGGTCACGCCCAAAAACGGACTCAAAGGTTCTTCTTTTAAGACTTTGTAACCAAGGGGTAAAATTGCCAAACTCCGGGCTCCTGATTGAGCCTTCTTAATGACTTTTTTGCTTTCTAAAGCTTTTAGCAAGTCGATTACTGATTGGTTGGATTTGACACTGAGCCTTTCCCGCATCTCTTCGAAAGTGGGAGGATAGCCGGTGCCTTTGATATATCTGTATATAATTTCTAAGAGATCGTGTTGCCTCTGAGTGAGGGGGAATTCCATGAGCTATATATACCCGACTATTTGTTCTGGGTCAAGAGATCAAACAGTGTCAGTTTTATTCTTTTTTGGAATCTAGCATTAAAATGGGGTGTGGGGATTAAACTGGATGTTAATGTAGACCATATTTTGAAGATGAAATTGGCAAAGTTTGCGGGAATATATCGAATCTAGCTGGGGAGTTCAAAGGCATCAAGACTTGTCCGGACATCAATTGCCGTTCCGGAAGCCCGACGCAGAAGAATTTCATTGGACAGATGTTCGGTTGGTTGATGACTGGGGTGAACTGTTAATTTTTCACCAGCAGCAAAAGATTCTTTTCCTTTCATGCCGATTGAGCCCCGGTCATTTCTTTTGAGACGGGAAAGAAGAACGGCCCCTTTCTCTGTTAAAGTCAGTGAATCACCGGGTCCGAGCGGTCTGTGAAGATTGGCTTGGACTTCTTTGGCTGTTGGCATATTGGGCTTTCCAATAAGCCAATATTATACACCAAAATTGCCGGAAAACTGATCAGGGTTTGAGACGGCTTGAATTTATGTCACAAAAGACTAAACTCTTTTTTAATGCAGGGCAAAATGTTTACCAGGGAACAGATTGGTTATGGCTACAAGGCAGTGGCTGAAATCACTTGTGGCGCTTGTTTGTCCGGACACTTTTCCTCAAGATTTGGACCGCCGTGTCTGGGTAGTTTAGGAAATTGTGACAAACTCACTTCCGCTGTCCGGTTTGAGGACACTTGTGCGCGACCCGCAGGTTTGAAACCGCCGGTTGTTCCCCCGGCAAGAATGGAAACAACTCCGGCAACTCCCACCGGTTGAAAAAAAGTTAAAAGAAAAACGATGAGGACTGGGTTGTTTGGAGTTCAAAGGCATCAAGACTTGTCCGGACATCAATTGCCGTTCCGGAAGCCCGACGGTGAAGAATTCCATTAGGTAGAGGCTCGCCGGCGGTGAAAGAGGCTTTTTTCGCAGCGCCATTTATATACATTTGCACTCCAGGTGTGGTGCTGGCAGTCTACTTCGAAGTTTGGCCGTCGAAGTGTTCGTCATCTTTTTCAGCTTCTTCTCTTGTGGCATGAACCACGCCGTCGCGGTGGTTGGGCGGGCTGTAAAGAGTGTAAAGTTTGAGGTCTTCGGTTTCGGAAAGATTAATGACGTTATGGTTGGTGCCAGCAGGGACAATCAGGACATCGCCGTCGGAAAGCTCCTGTTCAACACCGTCAAGGACTGCCTGAGCCTTTCCTTTCTCAACGCGGAAGAATTGGTCCACCTCGGGATGAACTTCCAGGCCGATTTCTCCCTTGGGCGGCAAACTCATCAAAACCAGCTGGGTGTGCTGGCCGGTATAAAGAACCCGGCGGAAGTTGGAGTTAGCCAATGTCAGTTCTTCAATGTTGGCCTGGTAACCTTTCATGAAACTATAATACCACAAATGAAAAGGGGGGTTAACGCAATTTCGGGAAGGGGGATACTTTCCCCAGTGCAGAGACAATTAGGAATTATTGTTGGTGTTGTTCTGCTGCTGGATCTGGGAGCGGCAGCTATTGTGATTGGCCCCGTCAACAAAAGCGCCGGAACAATTTCCCAGTCACAGGCGACTCCAAAACAGACTTCTAGCCTGGAACCTCTGAAAGAGCTTCTTTTGGCGGGGAAAACGGTCAGTTGCACGGCCGGAAAGAACAATTGCCAAGCAACAACTTGGGCTCCCGGCAAAAAATCCGGGTAGACTATACAATTAACAAGGCTAATACCCGGGGTATGCAATCCCACATGATTTCAGACGGGACCTATGCGTACGTGTGGACTGCGGAAAACCCGATGGGAATGAAATTTAAGTCCGAGACCATGGAAAATCCTCCGGCTCAAACCCAAACCGGGACAGCGGCAGGGGCTACTAATGGTTCAGTGTATATAAACCAACAAGTGAATATGAACTGTTCCCCATGGGCAGTTGATGAATCCGTGTTTGTTCCCCCGGCAAATGTCCAATTCACCGATTTTTCGCAGTCGTTGAAAAATGCCCAGGATTTACAAAAGTCCCCCTGCGAGGCAATCACCGACCCGGCGGTTAAGGCAGCCTGTGTTTCGGCAACCAGCGGGAAAGCTCCAACCCCTCAATCCGGATATTAAGGAGAACATATTTTGCCCCACAATCCCTTTTTCTCACTTTTGGCTTGGGATTGAGCGGATTTGATTTGGTCTTGGTATTTGATATCCGGCCAAAAACTGTCGGCTCTGGCAAATCCTCCCCGGACCAGGATTTCATTAACCAGCATATCCCCCACCCAGACGTAACGCAAAAGCCGGCCGTACTTATCAGTGTCAGTGGTATCCTTTTCCAAAAGAACTTCTTTGCCTTCGACCTGCTTTTCGTTTTCACTTGCCGATTCCGGGCCAAAACACCCAACAGGCTTGGAAGGATCAACAGTTTCAGGAGCATCGATGCCAAGATAGCGGACTTTCCGGCCCCCGGCAATTTCTACCGTGTCGCCGTCAATGACCCGCACGACTTTGGCAGAAATTTTTGAGGGTCTAACAGAGATGAAAATGACAATGATCAGAAGAGTAAAAGCCGAGGCAAGGAGGAGAAAAATATCGACAGGAACTTTGATAGTTTTTCGCCACCACTGATTGGTAAATGACATCCTCCCCGCGGTAAACCGCGGGGTATCCTTTGGACACCCGGATGTCTTCTCTGTTCGGCTTCATCCTCGCAACAAGTTGCGAGGTATTCAGCGAGCAGCGAATAACGAGTTGCCTTCCCTTGGCCACACAAACAAGGTGGTACAAGAGTACTGAAACATCGTGCGCCTTGTGAATGTAAATACTCACTCATTTCATTTTACTCTCTCGCGGCAAAGCCGCGTGGCATGAACCCTAAGCGGATTCATCAGCACCTTCACTG
>CAZRUW010000099.1:0-33976 GCA_964603445.1 uncultured Gammaproteobacteria bacterium
TAATTAGTAGCCTTCGGCAGTGTATTTTTTCTCAATGAAGAGAACCTTGTTTTGGTCGTACCAGTCAAAAGCGGTTAAAATATCGGGGAAAATATTTGGCAATTTCATAATTTCTTCTTTGGTGCACCAAAGATTCTTTCCACCCTCGATGGTCTCTACAAACTTCCCGGAAAACCGATCAATGCGAAGACGGAAGAAATATTTGTCTTCCAGCAGTTCTTGTAAGTTATTGTAATCCATCTTGTGATAAACACCTAAAACTGTCATCTTTAGGGCAAGAAGTCCTGTTTCTTCTTGAAATTCTCGAGCGGCAGCTTCAGTTACTTTCTCTCCCCACCGAATTTTCCCAGTGACCACCCCGTGATAGCCAAAATATGGCTGTTTCAGTCGCTGTTGAATGAGGTAGTACTTCTTACCTTTAATTATCTTTATTGCCGTGATGGCTAGAGCCAACTTTGCTTGGCGTTCCAGAACAATCTTTTCCGTGTCGAAACGGTTGGCAAATTCTTTGCCCCGCAAGGTCAAGCCGTATTTTTGGCTTTTTAACTTTTCCAAAAGACCGGCGTCAAGAAGGGCTTTAAGATGAAAATTAAATTGGTCTGTGGAGATTTTGTCGGGGTTAAGTTCTGTAAATCGGGCTTCTGTTTGAAAAAGAAGAACTTTGAGAATTTTCCCCTGAACCGGGTGGATCTCAAGAACAGGTTTCATTGACCATATTCTACCTGATTAGATCTACTGTTCAAGTGAAGTGAACTTCAGTAAAATCTCGAGCGGGCGAAGCGACCCGAGGGATCTAGATTCCTCCACTTCGGCCGGAATTATCGTTTGGGAGATTGTTTTTGTTTTCTAGCTCCCATGAGGCCTGGCTTTTTGCGCTCCTTGGCCCGAGGATCACGAGTAATAAAGCCTTTTTTTCGAAGAATCGGCTTGAATTTGGGGTCAACAGTGCAGAGAGCTCGGGAAATAGCCAGAATGACAGCTCCCAGTTGACCACTTTTACCGGAGCCTTCGACCAAAACGGTAGTGATAAACCGACTGGCAGTGTTGGTTGTCCGGAAAACCTCGGTGTACTGGGCCCTGGCAAATGGGTCGGGAAAGTATTTTTCAATCGGAAGATTGTTAACATAGACATCCCCTTTGGAAAGCTTTTGCCCTCCGACGACAATTTCCTGGTTGGGAAGATAAAGCCTGGCCCGAGCGGTAGCGGTTTTCCGGCGCCCGTTTCCAAAATAGACACCGGGTTTTTTTGTTTTCCCAACAGCTCCCGCTTCCGGGTTTACTGCCGGGATGGAAGGGATTGGTTCTTCAAGTTTCTTTTTTGGCATACTGGTATTTTAACCTTTTACTTCTAATCGGGAAATCCAAATCCGCTGTAATTTATTCTTTGGCAACATCCCCTCGACGGCGTGGTAAATAACTTCTGCTGGATTTTGCTCCCTCACAGTTTTGAGGGTTTTGGTTTTCAAACCCCCAGGGTAACCGCTGAATCGGGTGTAAGTTTTAGTGGTATCTTTCTTGCCGGTTGTTTTTACCTTGGAAGCATTGGTGACCGTGACGAAATCACCACAATCCAGGCGCCGGACAAAATAGGGCTTACCTTTACCGACAAGCAGAAGCGCCACTTGCGTGGCTAACCGGCCAAGAATTTTTCCTTTGGCATCAATTTCATGTTTCTCGTGTTTAATGTCAGACAACTTAGTAATCATACGAAAAAGCTATAAATCTTTCTTTTTGACGGTTCTCTTTTTTCCTGTTTCTGCCTTCTTAACTTGGATCTCACCACTTGAATCTTTTGTCGCGTTCTTCGTGGGTGGAATCTCTACTCCTTCAACCAACTCTAGAATGACTTTCTCCGTGGTGTCGGAAAAACGCTGCCCCAGGCGAATTATTCGGGTGTAGCCGGAATTACGATTAGAAAACTTCGGAGCAACCTCCGAAAATAATTTTTTGGAAAGTTTGTCATCGCCCATGATTTTGACAACCTCACGCTTTGCCGAGATGGTATTTTTCTTGGCAAAGTTTAAAACATGGTCAATCAAACCGGTTACAGATTTTGCTTTCGCCAGAGTCGTTTCAATTTTGCCATGGTCCAAGAGCTCGAAAACAAGACTGCGATACAGGGCTCTCGCCTGCTTCATGTTTCGACCCAACTGATTTCCAAAAACTTTATGCCTCATAAATCATGAGTAATCTCGAATACATGAATCTAAAACCGATATACAAATATACTAATATACTAATCTGTCGTTATTCGTATATTGGTATATCGGAATAAATTAGAATATTAGAGATTACTCTTTATACTGTCAGAGCGACTCCTTTTTCCCGGAGTTTCTCCTCAACAATGGAAAGAGATTTGCCACCCAGATTTTTGATCTTTAACAGATCCTTTCTGGGTGTCCCGAGGAGCTGTCCCACGGTTTCTATGCCGCCGTTTTTCAGCGCGTTCTCCAGTCTGGTCGGCAGGTCCAATTCCTCGATGAGCATTTTGAGAACGTCATCGGAAACTGTCGGGCTGACAGCCACATTGGCTTCCTGAGCCTCCGCTTTGGGTTCATAAATCTGGAGGAAATAGGAAACCAGGATTTTGGCCGCCTGCTTAAGGGCATCGGCCGGGGTGATAGTCCCGTCAGTCCAGATTTCCATGACCAAACGGTCCAGGTTGGTTTGCCGGCCTACCCGAGTGGCTTCCTGGCGATAGTTAACCCTAAGCACAGGTGTAAAGGCCGCGTCCAAAGGGATAAGACCGATCTGGCCGGTCCGGCGTTCTTCACTTGGAGAATAGCCGTAGCCGCTTTCCACCGTCATTTCGGCGGAAATCTTTGACTTTTTGTCAGCCAAAGTTCCCAGATAAAGGTCGAGGTTGGCAATCTCGACACTGGACGGGACAGTGATATCTTTGGCAGTGACCTTACCTGGGCCGGTGGCTTCAAGGCGCAAAACAGCCTTGTTGCCATCAACCAGACGAACACGGAGTTTTTTCAAATTGAGGACAAACTCCACGATATCTTCCTTCAATCCCTCAAGGGACTGAAATTGATGCCGGACCCCTTCAATGGTGACACTGGTGACAGCCGCCCCGGGAAGGGAAGATAAAAGAACGCGCCGAAGCGCGTTGCCCAAAGTATGGGCATAGCCGGTTTCCAGAGGTTCAATAATGAAACGGCCATAGGTCTCGGTTGTTTCCTCGGTCTTGACCTTAAAAATGGGATCTAACATACATTCAAGAGTAATCTCGAATATAAGAACCTTGAGCTTTCGTTCAAGAACCTTGCGGTCCTCGGCTTCGCCTGCGGGCCTAACAAATTTATTTGAAAATTGATTTGTTAGCCCTGAACACGATTAGTGCTCAGGCGCAAGCAACAAAGTTGCTTATATTAGCGATTACTCTTTCATCTTGAATAATGCTCAATAATTAACTGTTCGTTTACTTCGGTCGGAATTTCATCACGGGAAGGAATTTTGACAAGCCTTCCGGCGCCAGCTTTCCTTTCGTAATAACTGGGGACTTTTGGCTCTTCGACTTCCAATAGTTTTTTGACAGCAGGAATTTCCAAAGCCTTAGAAGAAAGGGAGACAACCTGATTGACTTTTAAAAGATAGGAGGGAATGGCCATCTTTTTCCCATCGACCTGGACATGGCCATGGGAGACAATCTGTCTGGCCAAGTTCCGGGATGGAGTAAACCCGAGTCGATAGATGGCGTTGTCGAGACGTCTTTCTAAAAGCTGGAGGAGAGCCTCGCCGGTTTTTCCTTTGACTTTGGTGGCCACGGAAAAATAGTTTCGAAACTGCTTTTCCATGAGTCCGTAGATTTTCTTAGCTTTTTGTTTTTCTCGAAGCTGAGAAGCAAATTCGGAAGGTTTTCGGTGCCCTTTAACACCATGAGCTCCCGGAGGAACGTTAAGCCTGCGGGCAAGCGAGTTGCTGTCCTTTTCCAGAACATTAAAATTTTCCCTTCTGGCTAGTCGGTGTTTTGGTCCCGTATACCTTGCCATCAACAAAAAATTCTAAGAAACAAGAAACAAACTTGAAAATTAATTATTGATTATATTCATCAGCCTCTAATTTACAAAGGTCTTGATGAATAATACCCATCGAAATGCGGGAAACGCCTGACAGTTTACCTTATGATGGGTATATTACTTTGTATCTTGTATCTTGGTTATTTAATTAAACGCGCCTTTTCTTCTTTGGTCTTGGCCCATTGTGCGGAATCGGCGTCACATCAGCGATTAAAGTGATGGAAAAGCCAATGGTTTTCAAAGCCCGCAGGGCGGCGTCTCTTCCCGCACCGGGACCTTTAATATAGACCTCCACTTCCCTGACTCCCATGTCCCAAGCTTTCCGACCCACATTTTCGACAGCGGTAGTGGCCGCAAACGGGGTCGATTTTCGAGCTCCTTTAAACCCTGAGGCCCCGCTGCTTCCGGACAAGACGGTGTTTCCAGAAGGATCGGTAACGGTCACCAAAGTATTGTTGAAGGTCGCGGTGACGTAAACTCGAGCCGCTGTCAGCTGCCTGGCCGAACGGGATTTTTTAATGACAGTTGTTTCCTCTTTTTTTGTTTTCTCCTTTGCTTTAGGCATATTTCGGTCATTTGTCATTCGTCATTGGTCATTGGCAAATGACTAGTAACTAGTGACTAATCCCGGTTCATTTCTTTGTTTCTTTCTCTCCCGGCGTTTCTTTAGCAATTATTCCCATTTTTTCTGCCAGTTCTTTCTTGATGGCGCCGATGGTTACCCGCTTTCCCCGCTTCGTTCGGGCGTTAGACCGGGTTCGTTGACCTCTGACCGGCAGATTGCGGGAGTGACGAATCCCCCGGTAACTGCCAATCTGTTTAAGAGCGGCGATATTGGCATGCACTTCGGATCGCAAGTCTCCCTCTACTTTGACAGTGTCCAGGACTTTCTGAATTCGGGCAACTTCCTCTTCAGTTAAATCCTTGACTCTTTTGGCCGGATCGACTTCGGCTGTGCTCAGAAATCCGACCACATTCGACCTGCCTACTCCGTAGAGCCGGGTCAGGGCAATATCCACTCGTTTGTTGTTGTCTAAGTCCAGTCCAGAAATTCTTGGCAATTTAGTTCACGGTTCACTGTTCACGGTTCACGGTAATTTTTATCTACTGTGAACCCGGTTTACTGTGAACTCGGTTTACTACCCTTGACGCTGTTTATGTCTTGGGTTCTCACAAATGACATAAATTCGCCCTTTGCGGCGAATAATTTTGCACTTAGCACATCTGGGTTTTACGCTGGCTTGTACCTTCAATTCACTAGACAATAGAGGATCGAAGATTGAAAATAGTAGTAGACGATGGAAGACAGAGGATAGACTTTTTCTATCTTCTACTTTCTATCATCTCGACCTATCTTCCACCTTCTATCATCTATCGTCCATTACTTTGATCTATATACGATTCTTCCCCTCGTCGTGTCGTAAGGTGTCATTTCCACTTTGACTTTGTCTCCGGGAATAATTTTGATGTGATGCAGGCGCATTTTTCCGGAAAGCACACCAAGAATAATTCTTCCGTCCACAAGTTGAATCTTGAACATCGTGTTGGGCAAATTCTCCAGGACTGTCCCGTCAAATTCCGTCGTTCCTTGGTGGGCCATTTCTTGTGAACAAAAAAACCTGGCCCAAGTATTCCTATTCTTAGGCTAGGCGATTTAGGCCCGCACCCTGAGACATCTCGAAGGGGAGGACCGCAATCACGAAGTGATTATATTGTATTTGCCACCTTGTTGGCAAGAGTCAGTATCTGGGGGCCGTTTTCGGTCACCGCGACGGTGTGCTCAAATAATCCGGAGGGCAGCCCGTCCCGGGTAACGATAGTCCAGCCGTCATTATTGTCATAAACTACGGCGGATGCGCCCATGTTGTAAATGACTTCGACTGCAAAAACCATCCCTTTCTTAATTTCCGGAGTGTTTTCGATGCGACCCCGGAGGTAACAGGGAATTTCCGGATCCTCATGAAGCTGCCTGCCAACCCCATGGCCGACCAGTTGTTTGACACAACTGTATCCTCCACCTTCAATGGTATCCTGAATAGCTTTGGAGATGTTACCAATGTGGTTTCCCGGGACACACTTCTTTATGGCCTCTTTGAGAGCATTCTCTCCAACCTTTAAAAATTTCTCTATTTCTTCATTCTTTCTTCCCTCTTCTCTTTTCTCTTTTATTTGTGTGGTCCAGCTGGCATCAGTGTGGAAACCCTGGTAGAAAACCCCTAAGTCTACCCCCAAAACATCACCCTCCTGTAATTTATAGTCAGTAGGTATTCCGTGAACCACCATATCATTGACGCACATGCAGGAGGCAAAATGATACCCTTGTTCCATTTTAAAGGAGGGTTTAGCCCCGGCGGAGATAATTAAATCCTCGGCGTACCTGTCCAGTTCCAGGGTGGTTACGCCAGCAACAGCTTTTTTTAAAACCTGACGAACCACGTCCCCCAGAATTCTTCCTCCAGAATGCATAATTTTAATTTCAGTAGGAAATTTTATATTAATCATTATTGACTTTATTGTTTGTATTGGGCTTTTTTTGGCGGCTCATGTCTGACCCGCAGTCGAAAAGTATTCTCAGTTCTTATGCCCAATCTATAGACCCAATCTGGTTTCCTTCCGGGAGGAACGGGAAACCTTTGATGTCTATTCCAAGCGGCTTCTGCTTCTTTATCATCCGGACGCAGTACTGTCATTGGGAGTTGAGGGCAGAAATAATTAGGTTATGGACTTCTTCAATTGTTCCTGAACCGTCAACCTCGACCACTTTTCCCAGTTTTTTAAAATAGTCAATAATTGGCACGGTTTGCTGATGGTAAAGTTCTAAACGTCTCCTAATACTTTCAGGGGTATCGTCTTTCCGACCCTCAATTTTGGCCCGGGCCAGAATTCTTTCAACCCCTTCTTTTTCCGACAGGTTAATTATTATAACTTTAGAAACATCCCAATGGTAGCTGGCAACGGCGGCAACTAAAGATTCAATTTGTTGGGCGTAACGGGGATAGCCGTCGAAAACAAAGCCGTTCCCGTTTTTATTTTTTTCCATGACGGCATTGATGGCGGGGGCAATTATTTCCTGGGGAGTGGGTTCCCCACGATCTATCAAATTTCTTACCGTCTCATTGGTTTTCGCGATATCGCGGCTGATGTGGCCGGCGGAAATAAAGATGAGGTTAAACTGTTGTGCCAGAAGCTTTGCTTGAGTGGTTTTGCCTGAGCCTTGCGGCCCGTAGATTAAGTAAATTAGCATAGGCATGAGATCCTTCGCTTCCTCAGGATGAGAATTTTTCGTAAGACCTGGTGACCAGCATTGTTTCAAACTGACGGGCAGTTTCCAAAACGACAGAGACAACAATGAGAATACCGGTGCCCCCAATAGTCAGGGTGGCGACGTTGCTTATGCCCTGTACGAAAGATGGCAGAACAGCAATCAGTCCCAGAAAAACAGCCCCGGCCAAAGTGATGCGGGTAATTATATAGTTGAGATAGTTTGAGGTGGGAGTGCCGGGACGAATCCCGGGGATAAAGCCGCCGAATTTTTGGATTTCGGAGGATATTTTGGCGGGATTAAAAATGATGGCCGTGTAGAAATAGGTGAAACCGATGACCAAAAAGAAGTAGACAAGGTTGTAGACAAGGCTGCTTGGCTGGAAAAGCCGGGATAAGGCTTGGGCGGTTTGGGAGATAAAAGGATTGGGAACCTGGCTAAGGTATTGGCCCAAAAGGGAGGGAATTAAAACCAGGGAAACGGCAAAGATTATGGGGATAACCCCGGCCTGGTTGACCCGAAGGGGCAAAAAAGTTGACTGGCCGCCGTACATTTTGTTTCCCCGGACACGGCGGGCGTAAATGATGGGGATTTGGCGAGTGGCTTCATTAACCAGAACAATGCCGGCAATAACCAGAAAACCAACCCCGGCAAAAGCCAAGAGATTTAGGAATTGCTCGCCGGTGACGACGGAAACTGTCTGGCCAACAATCACCGGGAAGCGGCCAATGATGCCGCCAAAAATCAACATGGAAATGCCGTTGCCGATGCCGTACTCGGTAATGAGTTCCCCAAGCCACATGAGGAGAACGGTGCCGGCGCAAAGCGTGAGAATCAAAGAAATCAAGGTGATTGGTGAAAGGACGGAGATTATATTCTGGTTTTTCAAAAGAGCGTAGGTCCCCAAAGCCTGAAGAGCGGCCAGAGGAACCGTGATCATGCGGGCATACTGGTTAATTTGCCTTTGGCCATATTCCCCTTCTTTGGAAAGAGCTTCCAGTTTGGGAAAAACCATCTGGAGAAGTTGAAGAATAATAGTAGCATTTATATAGGGGTTAAGGCCCAGAGCCATAACGGAAAAATTGGCCAGAGTGCCCCCGGAAAAAATGTCCAGAAGGCCCAGAAACTGGTTCTGATTGAAAAGCTGTTTTAAGGCCACCAGGTCAATGCCCGGTACGGGAATGTGGGCAAACAGCCGGAAGACAAAAAAAATCAGCGCGGTGAAAATGATTCTTTTGCGCAGTTCGGGCGTTCGCCAAGCTGAGACTATTGGAGTTAGGATTTTATTCACAGGCTATATCTTAGCACAAAATCAGGCAGGTTTTTGTTCTCAAATATTTTTCGGAGCATATAATGCTCCCCGCGTCTTCCCCACTTTGACTATAAGACTTTCATCCATTAGAGCTTTGAGGTCGTAACGAAGCATCCGCGGGTCAATTTGCAGAAAACGGCGGCGCAGAAAATCTAAGGAAACCAATCGGTGGTCTCTGATTGTGTCGAGCAGTTCGCGACGGCGAGGAGGAAGCAGATCCTCGTCGGTGAATCTCCTCTTAGCAATAATTTTATCTTTGGCCTTTTTTGAAGCACTGACCAGAAATTCGAGCATAAGTTCCAAAAAGGCGGTAGCGTCGGAAGCGGCAGAATCCTCAATCGCATTGTAATAGAGAGTGCGGTTTTTTTCGATTTCTTCCTCAACAACCGTCAATCCTTTCATTGAATAACCATTTCTAGTGAGAATAGCCAGTTGTAACAGTCGTCCCACGCGCCCGCTGCCATCCACGAATGGGTGGATTTTCTCCATAGTCAGGTGGGAAAGGACAGCTCGGACTGGAATAAGTTTTTCCCTGGAACTGTTAGCATAGGCAAGAAGGGTCAGAACCAAACCGGGAACTTCGCTTGGCGGTGGCGCGTGATAAATCAATGTACCAGCTTGGTCAAATATTCCTTCCTGACTCTGGCGAAAAATACCAGTATATTCACTCGACAGAATGTTTCTCATTGCCCTTTCGTGAAGTTTGAGAAGGTGCTTTACCGTTATTTCTCTTTTCTTCATATATGTTTGAAGTACGTCAGTTATACAATGGGTAAGATTGGCTACCTCAACTTTTTTCTTTTCCTTGCCAGTCAAATCACGGAAACTGCTTACTTGTGCCCTGGTCAGAGGATTGCCCTCCACTCGGGCAGAATATAGAGAACTTCCCAGAATTGATTCCCGGCGAAAATTTTCTTCAACTTTAACCGGAACGTTGACGGAATCAATAGTAGCTCGATTGGCTTCGAGTTCGAGTAATAGGCCGGTAATTTTCTTGGTGAGCCGGTATTTAGGAGGAATTATCATGTCACCAAATATTTCCAGATTTCTCCAGATAATGCAATATAGATTTAGTGTTACAATCTGTCTCATGGTGCATGTTGCCATCATGAAGAGGTCCTGGGGGATGATTCCCAAGATTTTGTCCGGAGAAAAGACCATTGAGAGCCGGTGGTATAAAACAAGACGAGCACCGTGGGATAGGATAAAGGAGGGAGAAGAAATCTATTTCAAAAATTCTGGGGAAATGGTAACTATCAAAGCTGTGGTGTCCGGATTACTTCAGTTCTCGGATCTCACACCAAGAAAAATCAGAGAGATTCTGGATAAATTCGGACATGACGACGGTATCAAGCAAGAAAAGATTCCGTATTTTGCCAAGCTCTTTGCTGACAAAAAATATTGCCTTCTGGTTTTTCTCAAAAATCCTCGGAGAGTTAAACCTTTTGAGGTAGACAAAACCGGTTTTGGAGCAATGAGCGCGTGGATTACTGTTGACTCGATTGTTGAAGTGATTTCCGAGATTCATTCATCACCTTAACTGATATTTTTACGACTTTTCTTATCTCCCAAAAACTTATGCGTCTTTTATCGAGGCCATAGGCATGAAATTCCGTTGTTTTAAGATCTCTCCATTCTTGAGGCCTTACACCTAACCTGAGAGCAGTAAGTGTATCAGAATGCCAAACCTGTTTTAGAACATCCACGCCAATCATTGCTGTTATTATACTACTTTTCTGCAAAGCATCTTATTGTGCTCCAAAATAGGGTCCGACCCTGCAAAGACACAGCCTTCCAGATATTACGAGGTCTTTCGAGAAGTTTCGAGATATTACAAGATACTATTTTTCCACTTTTCCTCCGGCTTTTTCGATTTTTTCAGCAGCACTTTTAGAAGTGGGAAGTTTGATTGTTAGAGGAATTGTTAGATCGCCGTCGCCGAGGATTTTTACTTTGGTGACTTTTTTGTCAACAATATTGGCTTCCTGAAGAGTTTTCAGGGTTACTTCAGTATTAGGTTTGAGCGGGTTGAGATATTTGACGTTAACAACGGTTGGTCCTTCACGGAAGGATTTGTTTTTGCCTTTGCCCCGCATTAAAGGCAGTCTTTTCAGCCAGGAAGCCTGAAGGGAAGAACCGGCAAATTTCAAGCCGACAGTTTCCCGGGCTTTTTGGCCTTTAGTGCCCCGGCCGGAGGTTTTGACTTTGCCGCTGCCATGGCCTCGTCCGAGACGCTTTTTGGGCCGTTGCACAATTTTGGGAAGATTGTTCAAACTCATAGGTTTTAAGTGACTTAAGTTACATAGGGCTCTTAGGAATTTTCTTGCTTCTTTTTCCCGGTTCTTTTTCTTTCATCTCGCCACTTTGATCTTTTGTCTCGTTCTTTGTAGTTTTGTTTACCGGTCTTAGCCTTCTTAAGGCTTCCATTGTAGCATAGACGTTATTAGCTTGATTGTTTGTCCCTAACACTTTGCTGGAAATATCTTTAATCCCGGCGGCATTAGCCACAGCCCTGACAGCACCACCGGCAATAACGCCGGATCCCGGCGGGGCGGGCATCAAAAGAACCTTGGCCGCTCCCACTTTGACCAGAACTTGATGCGGAATAGTTGTGCCCTTCATTGGAACAGTCAGCAAGTGTTTCTTGGCATAGGTAACCGCCTTTTGGATCGAGCTTTGGACTTCGGGGCCTTGACCCAAACCAACGCCGACACGGCCCTTCTTATCTCCAACGACCACTAAAACGCTGAAGCCGATCTGGTTTCCCCCGGCCGTTTTTTTGGACACACGATTGACCTGGACAACTTTTTCTTCGAATTCTTTTGGCTCCTGTGAATACATACGAATTTACACGAATTTGTTACTAATTAACACGAATGTTAGAACTTAAGACCGTTTTCTCTGGCGGCGTCGGCAAATTTTTTGACGTTGCCATGATATTTATAACCGGCCCGGTCAAAGACAACAGTGGATATTTTTGCTTTCAACGCCTTTTGGGCAATTTCTCTTCCGGCAGCGACCGGATCAACCGTTTTATTGACAGAAACCAGGGTTTGATTCTTAGTGTCATCGATTATCTGACCATAAAGATAGCGGTTGGAACGAAAAATGACCAGACGGGGCTTTTGTGATGTACCCCGGATGGTCCTTTTGGTTTTGGCTCGTCTTTCTTGTCTGGTATTCATGTATTTTATTACTAGATCTTTTGCTTTGCTCAGGATGATCCGCCAGTTGGCGGATCACTTTGCTCCTGCTGCACCTGCAGCTTTGGCCGCCTTGCCGGCCTTACGGCGAATTGCTTCCCCAATGTAGCGTATTCCCTTTCCTTTATATGGCTCCGGCGGCCGGATCCGCCGTACCTGGGCAGCTGCTTCCCCAACCAACTGCTTATCAATTCCTCGGATATTAATTTTCGTGTTATCAAAAACCTCAAAAGTTATTCCTTCCGGGGCAGGAAACTTGACAGGATGAGAAAAACCGACGTTAAGAACCAGAGTGTTTCCTTCAAGAGCGGCGCGATAGCCAACTCCCACTAATTCCAGTCCTTTATTCCAACCCTGAGTAGCGCCCAGAATCATGTTGGCTAAGAGAGTCCTGGTTAACCCATGGAGGGCCTTGGCTTTTGGCGTTTCGGTTACTCTTTCAACAAGTACGTCCGACCCGGCGACACGAACCTTGACTTCAGGCCGAAATTCCTGACTCAAAGTACCCTTCGGCCCGGTAACCGAAACATGATTATTATCAATTTTAATAGTAATTTCTGAAGGAATTTTTACCGGTTTTGTGCCTATCCTGCTCATAATGTTCTTGATATTTTGAAGATGGAAATTCTCGATATTCTTGAACTTGATGTCTTGATTTCTTGAGATATTGCTATTCAAAAAGTCAAGAATTCAAAAACTCCAGATCAAAATATCCATTTTTTTACTTTAGGATTTCCGTAACATTTATCTACCATACTTCGCAAATAACTTCGCCGCCAAGGCCCCGGTGTCTGGCTTCATTATCAGTCAAAAGGCCGGCCGGTGTGGAAACTATGGCTATTCCCAAACCACCAAGGACTCGGGGAAGTTGGGATCTTTTGACATAAATTCGCAATCCTGGTCGGCTGACGATCTTGACGTCTGTCAGGGCACTTTTTTTGTGATCATACTTCAGTTTGAGAGTCAGTTCTTTTTTAGAGCCGTCGGTTGAAATTTCCTGACTGTCCAGGAAGCCTTGTTTTATAAGCAAATTGGCAACCGACTCCTTGGTTTTTGACCATGGAACCGGAACCTCGCTTTTATTGGCAAGATAACCATTTTTAATTCTTATTAACATGTCCCCGACAGGATTATTTGTTACCATGATGCACGAACAACACCCGGAAGTTCACCCCGATGGGCCAATTCCCGGAAACATAACCGGCAAAGACCAAACCGACGCATATAAGACCGGCTCCGACCACACAACTTGCACCGGTTTTTAAACCGGACAGTATATTTTTGTTTTCCGGTTGTAAATTTGACGATGTCAGAAACCTTGGCCATAATTTGATATTGATCTTATTTTTTAAATGGCATCCCTAAAGCCTTAAGTAATGCTTCTGCTTTGGTATCTTCTTTTGCTGAAGTGACGATCGTCACTTCCAGACCGCGTATTTTATCAATTTTTCCGTAATCAATCTCGGGAAAGACGATTTGTTCGGCAAATCCAAGGCTATAGTTCCCCTGACCATCAAAGCTGTCAGCGGGAACACCATGAAAGTCTCTCACCCTGGGAAGAACAATTGTTGTCAGTTTCTCCAGAAAGTCGTACATTCGGCTGCCGCGAAGAGTGACAGAAAGGCCAACCGGCTCGCCCTCGCGCAGCTTGAAGGCGGCAATAGACTTCCGGGCTTTTCTGACGACAGGTTTTTGGCCGGTGATAGTCATTAGCTGTTCAGAAACAACATCCAAAACTTTTTTGTCACTTAGGGCTTCCTTGAGACCAACACTGACCACAACCTTAGTAATCCCGGGCACAGCCATAATATTTTGGAGTTTTAACCCCTCCTTAAGTTTTGGTCTGATTTCCTGATAATATTTTTGTTTAAGATTCATTCTCTTCAATATCAAAAATTAAATATCTTTGATATTTTGTTATATTTCCTGCCCGCATTTTCGACAGATCCGCACTTTTTCTTTTTCGGTCAGTTTATATCCGACCCTGGTTACCTGTTTACACTTTGGACAGATTAAGGCAACATTGGCAACAGGCAAGGGCCGGACAAAATCAACAATGCCCCCCTTTTGCCCATCACCGCGGGGTTTGAGATGTCTTTTAAAGACATTCACTCCGGCGACAGTGACCCTGTTGTCTTTGGGCCAAATTTTCTCCACAACACCTTCCTTGCCCAGATCTTTGCCGGCCGTTATTTTGACTTTATCACCTTTTTTTAATTTCATAGAGTAATCGTTAATATACAAATCTTATTTCAATATACGAATATACAAATTTATAAGACTTCGGACGCCATGGAAATAATTTTATTAAACCCTCTGTCTTTTAATTCCCGCGCTACCGGACCAAAGACCCTGGTGCCGATGGGATCTTTATTTTCCAGACCGTTGATTACAATCCCGGCGTTGTCGTCAAACCGGATATAGCTGCCGTCAGTCCGGCGATGTTCTTTGTGAACCCGGGCAACAACAACAAAGACAGATTGGGAATCTTTAACCATCCCGTTGGGATCCGCCCCGTCCACGACACAACGGACAATATCACCAAGGTAGGAAAACTTTCGCGTGGAACCCCCGTATAAATGGATCACCCGGAGCTTGTGGCCCCCGGTGTTATCGGCTGGTTTTAAGATAGTTCGGCGTTGAATCATAAACTTCCCCGATTCTACGATCGGGGTTTTCTAGAGCCCCAGTTTAATGAGGCTCACGAAAACTCCAACATTATCTGATTTTGTTTCCAGTATATTAGTCAAGGTTTTAGAAAGTATCGCCTTCATCTCCAAGCTCACGCTTGGAGTTTTCTGCGAGCCGATTTTAAATTTAACTTTTGGCAGTGGCAGAGAGTACCTCGAGAACCCTAAAGTGTTTTGTTTTACTGTAGGGTCGGGACTTAACAAGCCGGACTTTGCTTCCGACCTGAATGTTGGCAATCTGGTTATGGGCAACTATCTTAGTCGTCCGCTTCAAGATTTTCTTGTACCTGGGATGGCGAAAAACATAGTTAATGGCGACGGTGACCGTCTGAGGTGTTTTATTTGAGATGACAGTTCCATCAAGAGTTTGCATAAAGTTCCTTTCCTTTTTTGATACTTAATATCCTTGCCAGATCGCGACAGAGGTTTTTGGCCAGGTTGGTGTTTTTGGCTTTCCTGGTCGCTATTTCCATTTTGGCTTTAACAATTTGGGCACGTAAATCCCCCGAGAGCTTCTCCAGTTCCGGAATGGTTTTATTATTAAGATCAGTAACGTCCTTTTTCTTCATATTCAGGATTACTCTTTCTGAATGAATTTAGTTCTCACGGATAGTTTGTGACCGGCGCGCCGCATGGCTTCCTGAGCCATTTCTTTGGTAATTCCTCCCATTTCAAAGAGAACCAGGCCGGGTCGGGCCACCGCTACATAAACGGCTACTTCACCTTTTCCGCCGCCACCACGGTGATCAAGCGGCTGTTTAGTAACGGGCTTATTGGGAAACATCCGAACCCAGACCCGGCCGCCTTTAGCCGTAAAATGGGTCAGAGTCTTACGGGCAGATTCTATCTGATTGGCACTGACCCAGCCGCGGGTCTGAGCAACCAGACCAAAGTCCCCAAAAGCCAAAGTATTGCCGCGAGCGGCCATCCCCGGCATTTGTCCTTTAAAAGTTTTTCGATATTTAACTCGTCTTGGTGCTAAAAGCGGCATAGTTTAGTTACTGATTGTTTGTGTTACTGGTTGCTGATTACTGGTTGCCGGCAGACATATCCAGACTTTGACTCCGACATAACCGGAGCGGGTGTACGCCGGGTAGGCAGCAAAGTCAATTTTTTCCTTAACAGAACTTAGGGGGACTACTCCGGCCTGCTCATGTTCCACCCGAGCGATTTCCGCTCCGCCAATACGGCCCCCAAGCCGAACACGAACACCTTTCGCTCCGGCGGCCATAACTCTTTCAACCGTTTGTTTGAGAACTCTTTTTGCAGGAAGTCTTTTCGCCAGTTGATCAGCAATGCTCACAGCCACAAGTTGAGCATCAAGATTTGGCTCTTTTATCGGTTCGACTTTGATATCAACCTTGGGGGCGTTTTTTAGGCCCGCATCCCGCCGGCTGGCGGGAGAGGACCGCAAGCTCTGCTTATCGCTGGTTTTGACTTTTAATAGTTGAGTCATAATATATTTTTTAAGGTCTTCCATTCCGGTCCCGCCGCGGCCAATGACAACCCCGGGCCTGGAAACATAGAGAATCAGGCCAATGCGATTAATTGACCGTTCTATTTCCACCCTGGCAATACCAGCCGGCTTGAGGCGGGTCATCAAGGCTTTGCGAATGCGCACGTCATCAAGCAGGAGGTTTTGGTACCTTTTGTCGGTGGCGAACCAACGGGACGTCCAGGTGTAGACTGGACCTAAACGAAAAGCGATGGGATGAACTTTGTTACCCATACGTTCCCGACCGAACGAAGTGCGTGGCGAGATCTCGCTATTTTGACAAGATCCTTCGACTCGCTACCGCTCGCTCAGGATTACAGTAATATGTGATGTTCTCTTTTGAATCAGGCCTTCCCGACCAGGCCGGTGACTGGTGTCACGCCGTTTCATTTTTATCCCCTCGTCAACCAAAATATTCTTAATTTTCAAGTCTTCGACTTTTACTTTTCCGGTTTGTGTCGCGTTAGCAATAGCCGACTGCAAAGTTTTGAGAACCGGAAGGCTGGCGGATCGGGCCGTAAAGGTCAATTTTTCCATAACCTTCGCCGGGGGCAACTTTTTTAAGGCTGCCACAATAAGCCGAATTTTCCTGGGGCTGACACGAATGTTTTTTGACTTCGCGACAAATTCCATATTTAAGTTTTGGTTAATACCCGAGCAACAATTCGACCATGAGTATGGAAGGTCCGTGTCGGGGCAAATTCGCCGAGCCGATGGCCGACCATAGCCTCAGTAATAAAGACCGGTATGTGCACCCGACCGTTATGGACAGCAAGAGTGACCCCCACAAAATCCGGCGGAATTTGACAGTCCCGAGACCAGGTTTTTATGGGAGTTTTATCCCCGGTGTTCTTGGCACTGATTACTTTGGCCAAAAGTTTTTGGTCAACATAGGGTCCTTTTTTGCTTGATCTGGCCATTTTTGTTTACAGTTCAGAGTTCACGGTTCACAGAAAGTTTTCAGTGTGAACGCGATCTGCTGCGAACTACCGTTTTCTCCTTTCGACGATGTATTTATCACTGTATTTGCCTTTTTTTCTTGTCAGTTTGCCCCGGGCGGGTTTACCCCAAGGTGTTTTCGGATTCATTCCCTCACCACTGCGTCCCTCCCCGCCACCATGAGGATGGGTTCGGGGGTTTTGGGCCGTGCCCCGAACTTTGGGTCGTATCCCCAGGTGCCGACTGCGTCCCGCTTTTCCCAGGGTAATATTTTTCCACTCGACGTTATCCAAAGCCCCAACAGTGGCAAAACAGTCTTTATTTATGAGTCTTGTTTCTCCAGAAGGGAGCTTTATTGTAACGTAATCTCCCTCTTTTGCCAATATGACAGCTCCGGTTCCGGCCCCCCGGACTATTTGACCTCCCTGACCAGGGATAATTTCGATATTGTGAATTGCCGTTCCAATTGGGAGTTGGGAGAGAGGAAGGGCGTTGCCTATTTTGTTTTCGGCCTCTTTCCCTGACCCCACTGTTTCCCCAACTTTGAGCCCTTCGGGGTGAAGGATGTAACGCTTTTCCCCGTCACTGTATTGGACAAGAGAGATGTTGGCCGTCCTGTTGGGATCATATTCCACGGAAACAACCTCGCCGGTAATGCCATATTTGTCTCTTTTGAAGTCAATAAGACGATAGAGTCTTTTCTCCCGGCCACCAATATGGCGGCTGGAAATGTGGCCGCTCTGATCACGACCGGATCTTTTGGGTAAGGTCTGGGTCAGACCCTTTTCCGGAACTGCCGCCGTCAAAATTGAACGGTAGTTTAAACCGGTCATGAAACGCCTGGTCATGGTGCCTCGTAATTTTTTAAGCATACTATTTCGGGCTTGGGCTCTCAGTCACGTCAAAAAGTTCAATTTTTTGTCCTTCGGCTACTTGGACTACAGCTTTTTTCCAAGGACTGGTCTTTACTTCTTGGCGCGTTTTGCCGGTCCGTCTGTTTTTGCCTTTAAAAATCATTGTTTTAACACCGAGAGCTTTAACTCCAAAACCACTAGTGACATCGTGGGCAATTTCTGCCTTGTTCGCTTCCTTTTTAACCATAAAAGTATAACGGCCAATGGAGGCATCCTGCATGGATTTTTCAGTAATAATAGGTTTAATTAAAACACTGGTCATTTTTTCAAAGAGACTTTTTTAACTTTAACAGGTCTTGGTTCAACCGTCTTTTTAGTTTGGATATTTTTATCAAGCTTTATTGGAGAGTTCTTAGTCCTAGTCTTTGATACTATTTTTTTAGTATTTTTAATTTGGGCAGGCCCTCGCAAAGCAGAGACAGCCTCTTCCATAAAGAGGACTTTTCCGGCTTTGAGGACTTCATAAGGGTAGAGCCGGTTGATGTAATTAACAGTGACTCCTGGGATGTTTTGAGCGGCACGGCGGACATTTTCTCTGGGAATATCGGTAACCACCAACAAAGGTTTTTGTTCCCCATTGAGGCCGGTGAGAAACTTTGCCAGTTCGGCTGTTTTTCCACTGAGTTTTTCCAGGCCGGAAACAACAGACAGGTTTTTATTTTTCACTTGCGCACTGAGGGCTCCAAACAGAGCCCTTTTTTTCATCCTTTGGGGGAAAGAAAGAGAGTAATCCCGAGGTTTGGGAGCAAAAGCCACTCCGCCGCCGACAAAGATGGGGGCCTTTCGATCACCGTGTCTGGCACCGCCGGTGCCTTTTTGTTTGTAAAGTTTTTTTCTGGTTCTTTCCACCTCAGCGCGGGTTTTAGCGCTTTGAGTTCCTTGTCTCTGGTTGGCCAAAAAGATACGAACGGCCTGAGCCAGAAGTTGTGGAGTTGCTTCGGCTTGGAAAATTTCCTCGGGTAATTCTGGTTTCTCAACAATTTTGAGCATAAGTTTCACTTGAGAAAGTCTGACCTTTTAAAGATCAAGCCTTTTTTATTCTTAAGAAAGTATTCCTCCCTCCGGGAACAAGTCCTTTAATTAACAACAAATTTTCTTCCGGTTTGACCGCAAAAATTTCAAGATTGGGAACAGTTGTTTGGGTATTTCCCATGTGTCCGGCCATTCTTTTGCCTTTGTAGACTCGGCCCGGGGTGGTGGTTTGGCCAATAGATCCGGGGTGGCGCAGCCTGTCTGATTGGCCGTGAGTTTTTGGCCCGCCAGCAAAGCCGTGGCGGCGAACCACACCCTGAAAGCCTTTACCCTTAGTTGTTCCGGTGACTTTGACCTTATCCCCGGAGTTAAAAACGTCGGAGATGGTTATTTTTTCTCCGACGGGTTTGTTTTCGAAATTCATTTCTCGGATATATTTAGGGGAAATTTTTTCAGGCTTGCCCTGGACGGAGTCGAAGGGGAGGTTTTTGAGAAGGCCGGTGAGGGGTTTAGAGAGGGTTTTTTTGTGGCCAAAAGCAACTTGTCTATTATTAACCACAATCATCGGTTCCACTTTGACCATGGTAATCGGCCACCGTCGTCCAACGGAGTCATAATCCTGTGATTGACCAAGCTTGAAACCGTAAAATGTATCCATAGACAAAAAAATAGCCCCGGATGGGGCCATCAGGCTTCCCTACATCCGACTAAGTCAGTTAGTGAGTTTAGGGCTTACTAACATGTAGGGGAATTATACCCCACGGGGTTAGGGGATTGCAAGGGCGGAGAGAAAAAATTTGGTCAGCAGTCGGTTATTTAGGCTCTAACCTTTCCCTTTGGAGAAATAACTATTACTGTGCCAAAGAATGGGTCTACTAACGTTTGAGTGCCATCAGACTGAAGACTACTACATTTTAATTTCGATGTCTACCCCCGCCGGGAGTTCCAGGTGCATGAGGGAATCAATGGTTTTGTCGGTGGGTTCGATAATGTCGATGAGACGTTTGTGAACTTTGATCCAGAAGTGCTCCTGGGAATCTTTATCAGTGAAAGGTGATTGACCAACAGTGATGAGGCTTTTTTCAGTGGGAAGAGGCACGGGACCAACAACCTTGGCGCCGGTACGAACGGCAGTGTCAAGAATTTGCTGGCAGGTAGAGTCCAGAACGCGGCCGTCGTAGGCCTTGAGCCGGACGCGAATTCTTCCTTTCGGCATTTGTCAAAAGGTCCTTTACCCTAAGGCCCAAGTCCAAAGGGCAAGTTCCACTTTCAAAGAGCAAAGTGTAAGTAACTTAAGTTACTTAAGAATCTTAAGGAACTTATTAGGCAATAATTTTTGTCACGGCACCGGCCCCAACTGTTTTACCGCCTTCGCGGATGGCAAAACGCATGCCGTCCTCCATGGCGACAGGCTGGATTAATTTGACCTTCATTTTGGCGTTGTCGCCCGGCATGACCATCTCCACACCTTCCTGCAAGGTCACTTCACCCGTCACATCCGTGGTGCGGATGTAGAACTGTGGCCGGTAACCGGAAAAGAACGGGGTGTGCCGCCCGCCCTCTTCTTTGGCCAGGATATAGACCTGGGCTTCAAACTCAGTGTGGGGGGTGATTGACCCGGGTTTGGCGATAACCTGGCCCCTTTCAACCTGCTCCTTTTCGATGCCCCGAAGCAAAAGGCCGACGTTATCGCCAGCTTGACCTTCGTCAAGTTGTTTTCGGAACATTTCAACCCCGGTAACAACAGTTTTCTGGGTCGGTTTGAGGCCAACAATTTCGACCTCCTCATTGACTTTAACGACACCGCGCTCAATTCGGCCCGTGACGACAGTTCCGCGTCCCTTGATGGAAAAGACGTCCTCAATGGGCATGAGGAAGGGTTTATCCAGCTCGCGAACCGGGGTAGGAATATAGCTGTCAACGGCATCCATGAGTTCCATAATGTGCTTTTCCTCTTCCGGGTCACCTTCAACAGCTTTAAGAGCTGACCCTTTAATCACCGGGGCTTTTTCGCCGTCAAAACCATATTTAGTCAAGAGTTCCCGGACCTCAACCTCGACAAGATCAAGAAGTTCCTTATCGGTAACCATGTCAACCTTGTTAAGGAAGACAACAATAGCCGGGACATTAACCTGTTTTGCCAACAGCAAATGCTCCCGGGTTTGAGCCATGGGACCATCAGCGGCGGAAACCACCAGGCTGGCACCGTCGACCTGAGCAGCGCCGGCGATCATGTTTTTGATGTAGTCGGCGTGGCCCGGCATGTCAATGTGGGCATAGTGTCTTTTGTCGGTTTCGTATTCGACGTGGGCGATGTTAATGGTGACGCCACGGGCTTTTTCTTCAGGAGCGCTGTCAATGTCCTCGTAATTCATCGCCTTGGCGAAGCCTTTTTTGGCGAGAACCTTAGTGATGGCTGAAGTGAGGGTAGTTTTACCGTGGTCGACGTGACCCATGGTCCCAATGTTAACGTGGGGTTTGTCACGGATGAATTTTGCTTGATCAGCCATATTTTTTTAAGACAAAAATATATAACTCCTTATTAAGGTTCAACCTTGATTGTAAACTTCTTTGGACTGAAAGTCCAAAGTCTTCCCCGGAAGTTTAATGAAGCTCACGGAAACTCTGGCATCACTAAACGGCACTTTTTGCCTTCGGCAGAAGTTTTAATCTGTTCGCATTTACCTCTTGTCTAAAGACAAGAGTTTCCTGCGAGTTGATTATAAAATAGCCTCGTTAACCTTTGCAAGACCCAAATTACTTCTTGGTGATAATCTGCTCCTGAATATTTTTGGGGACTTCTTCGTAGTGAGAAGGCTCCATATAGTAAGATGCTCGGCCCTGAGACATGGAGCGAAGTTTGGTGGAATAGCCTGAGAGTTCAGCCAAAGGAACCATGGCTAAAATGATGGTGGCATTGGCGCGATTACTGGTTCCCAGAATTTGAGCCCGTTTGGCGGAAAGGTCGCCAATGACATCACCCATAAACTCGTCAGGGGTAGTCACTTCGACCTTCATAATTGGTTCCAAAAGGGTCAATTCTGCCTTTTTGCAGGCATCCTGAAGAGCTATGGAACCGGCAATTTGAAAGGCGACATCGGAAGAATCAACATCATGATAAGAGCCGTCATAGAAAGTGACTGTGAGATCGGTTAGGGGGAAGCCGGCCAAAATTCCGTTAGCGGCACATTCCTTGGTCCCCTTTTCAACTGAAGGAATAAATTCGGCCGGAACAGCTCCGCCTTTAATAGCGTTAATAAATTCCCAGCCTTCACCCCGGGGCTTGGGAGAAACTTTGACGAGAGCGTGGCCATATTGTCCCCGGCCGCCGGTTTGACGAATGTATTTGCCTTCTCCGGTGGCATCTTTTTTGATGGTTTCCTTATAGGCCACCTGGGGAGCACCAACATTGGCATCAACGTTCATTTCCCGTTTCATGCGGTCAACCAAAACCTCAAGGTGAAGCTCCCCCATGCCGGAGATGATGGTCTGGCCGGTTTCTTTGTTACTTTTGACTCGAAAGGTGGGGTCTTCTTCCATCAGGCGCTGAAGAGCATAGCCCAGTTTCTCCTGGTCGGCTTTGGTCTTGGGTTCAATGGCCAGAGAAATGACCGGTTCGGCAAAAGATATACCTTCCAGGACGAGAGGATTATTTTGGTCACACAAGGTATCGCCGGTGCGGGTGTCTTTAAGTCCCACGACGGCCACAATTTCTCCGGCGTAGGCTTCCGGAATCTCCTCCCGCTGGTTGGCGTGCATTAAAAGAAGCCGGCCGATGCGTTCTTGCTGGCCCCGGGTGGCGTTGTAGACATAGGAGCCGGATTTGATAGTGCCGGAATAGATGCGGACGTAATAGAGCTTTCCGACGTGAGGGTCGAGTTGCACTTTGAAAGCCAAGCCGGCCAAGGGAGCTTCTTTGTTTGTTCCCCGGGTTTCCTCCTGGTTTATTTTTGGATTAAGGCCGGTGACTGCCGGCCGATCCAGAGGTGAGGGTAAATAGTCAACAATGGCATCCAAAAGGGGTTGAACCCCTTTATTGCGCAAACTGGTGCCGGTGTAAACCGGAACGAGTTGGTAGGAGATAACAGCCTGGCGCAGAGCTTTTTGCAGTTCCGCAACTGCCGGTTGAGTACCATTAAGATATTTTTCCAAAAGCCCCTCGTCGGTTTCAGCGATTTGTTCCACCAGAAGATGGCGGTATTTTTCTACCTCGGTAGCGTCCAGTTCCGGGGGAATTTCTTTTTTAATTTCAAATTTAGCTCCCAGCTCATCACTGCCCCAGACGTAGGCTTCTTCTTTAATCAGGTCATAAACTCCCCGAAAATTGTTTTCCACGCCAATAGGAAGGACCATAACGGCCGGCTTGACTCCCAGACGCTCTTTGATTGCTTCCACGGTTTTATAGAAATTGGCGCCAAGTTTATCAATTTTATTGACAAAAATAAGCCTGGGAACTTTGTATTTATCAGCCTGACGCCAGACAGTCTCGGTTTGTGATTGGACTGTTTCTTCGGCATCGAGGATGGTTACCGCACCGTCCAAAACGCGCAATGAGCGTTCAACCTCGGCGGTAAAGTCCACGTGGCCGGGGGTATCGATAATATTAATCCGGAAATCACGCCAGAAAGTGGTAGTGGCAGCAGAGACAATGGTAATGCCCCGTTCTCTCTCCTGGGGCATCCAATCCATCTGGGTGGTACCTTCATCAATGTCCCCGATTTTGTAAGTTTTGCCAGTATAAAAGAGAATCCGCTCGGTGGTGGTAGTTTTTCCCGCGTCAATATGGGCAATAATGCCGATGTTGCGGATTTTATCCAAAGGAAGTGACCGGGTTTTTGTGTCAGCCATTTTAAAATGCCGTTTTCCGGCACAAGGCAATTATAGCGCAAAATCGTCGCGCGAGGAATACTTACTTTTTTCTCCTAAGTTAAATCAGTGAATGGGTTATATGCTACTTCCCACAAATAGTCATCGGGGTCAGCAAAGTAACCTCCATACCCGCCCCAAAAAACATCTTGGGGTTTTTTAACCATCTTGGCCCCAACAGAAACGGCTTTTTTAATGATTTCGTCCACTTCTTCTTTAGAGCTAACATTATGAGAAAGGGTAACTCCAGAAAAACCTGAGCCCTCTTTTGAAACGGTGGCGTCTTTAGCCAATCGATCTTTAGGATATAAGCAAAGCCAAGTTCCCTCCAATTCGAACATGGCGAAGCCGTCACTTTCTTTGTAATTATGAGTTTTAAACTTTAAACCATCTTTATAGAAGCGAAATGATTTATCGAAATTGGAAACGCCAAGGGTTATTAAACTAATTTTTGGCTTCACAACTTGATTATATCTCTTTTAGAAACTTACTGAGGCAAACACCTTGCGATTTTTTGATTTCCCATTCGTCCAGATGTATTGTTTGGAAACCATGATCAGTCAAAAACTCCTCGCGCTTTTGGTCTTTTTCTTTTGCCCCCGGGATATTGTGCCAATAGGAGCCGTCGCACTCGATTAGAAGGTTTGTCCCTTTTATCTGAAAATCAGCGTGATATTTGCCAATGTGGACTTCTTGATCGAATGAAATATTTTTATTTGTTAAGTAGTCACGGACAATTTTCTCAATAGAGGTCTCACCCTTAAACCGGATATAACAGCGTCGCGAACAAAAAGTGCCCTTGCCTTTGTTTGTCTCCCAAGTTGGAAGTTGAAATTCTTTGTGGCAATTTTTACAAATTTTGGAAACATAGTCCCGTTCAAAATTATCTTTGCACACCTTGCTACAAAAAACTGCTTTAGTGGCAAAAGCGGGGGCTCTTTCCATTAATTTTTCGCACTGTTTACAAGTCAAGTGGACGTGTTTTTCTTGACGAGATTTTTGGAAGCATTCAAAGCTACAAAAGAAACCGAAACCTTGTTCAACTAAGTAGGCTTTTACTTCAAATTTCTTGCCGCATCTTTGACAAGTTTTAATCTGCTTTCTTTTTGTAGAAGAATGGTAACAATCGCTAGAGCAATAGTTAATTTTGTGTTTTTGAAACGGCCACAAATTAATATTCTTGCCACAACCAAAACAAGTTGTCAAAACGCGACGTTTTTGACTCTCCGATTTACATTTTCGCGAGCAAAATTTTCGGTGTCGTTGAATTTGCTCGCTAGTTAGTAAGTTAGAACAAAATTGACATTTTATCATCAAATACCAGCGTAAATCCGAAAAGAAGACGAATCAAGAAGTAATATACTACAGGTCTACCAGCGAAGGTGACTGAAAACTTTATTCGCTTCTGCCATTTTGTGAACCATGTCGCGTTTCTTGATGGCGTTACCGGTATTATTTAGAGCATCCTGGATTTCTGCTGCCAGTTTTTCGGCAAAAACATGATATTCCTTATTCGACCTTGACCGGGCCGCTTCCAAAAGCCATTTTAAGGCTAAGTGGGTCTTGCGGTCACCACGAACTTCGGAGGGAACCTGATAGGAAGCGCCACCGACCCGCCGGGGGCGAACTTCCATTTTAGGAGCAATTGTACTGACTGCCTGTTCCAGAACCTTGTCCGGTTCCTGATCCGGGAGTTTAGTTTTTAACAGTTCCAGGGTTTTATAGATTTGCCCTGCAGCCACGGATTTTTTTCCGTCCCGCATAGTCTTATTGATCAGCTTAGTCACAAGACGGCTGTTATAGACCGGGTCACCTTGAGTTTGGCGCTTGATGGCTTGTTTACTTCTGGGCATAGTTTTAGGCAGCCGGCGCTGATGGCGCAGGGGTGGGAGCCGCCGCGGCTGTTGTTCTTATTCCTGCCTCACCTGCCTTTGTACCGTATTTGCTTCGCGATTGCTTCCGGCCGACGACGCCGCCGGTATCAAATTTCCCCCGGACAATGTGATATTTCACTCCGGGGAGATCCCGAACCCGGCCACCGCGAACCAGAACAATGGAGTGTTCGGCCAGAGTGTGGCCGACCCCTTGAATATAGGCAGTGACTTCCTGCTTGTTGGACAGTCTGACCCGGGCCACTTTTCTCAAGGCGGAATTAGGTTTCTTGGGGGTCATTGTCTTGACGATAGTACAGACTCCCCGCTTGAAAGGAGCAGCGATAGTTTTCATTTGGCGGTCTTTAGCGTTAAAAAACTTCCGCAGGACCGTAGCCCGGATTTTTTTAGGCTTATTTTTTCGCCCTTTTTTGATAAGTTGATTGATTGTTGGCATAAACCGGATTTTTTATATCTGTTCTAGGTTTCAGTAACAAGCTTTTGAACTTCATTTCCTTCCAGACTGGCTCTTTCGGGAGATGTCGGAATTAGGCGGCCAATTATGACATTTTCTTTCAGGCCAATCAAATTGTCCTGGCCGGCACGAATAGCGACATCGGAAAGAACTTCGGTGGTGCGTTCAAAGGAAGCCGCCGAGAGCCAAGAGTCAGTGTAAAGAGCGGCCCGAGAAATACCAAGAATGGTTATCTGAGCCGTGGCCGGTTCTCCCCCGGCGGCGATGACCCGGGCATTTTCGGCTTCAAACGCGGCTTTGTCCACAAACTCCCCAGGAAGGAAAACTGTGTCTCCGGAAGTGTCAATGCGCACTTTGTCAGACATTTTGCGGACAATAACCTCAAAATGTTTGTCATTAATGGGGATTCCCTGAGATTCGTAAACAACCTGGAGCTCGTCAATAAGGTAGTGCTGGGCTCCAAAGAGACCACGGGTGGCCAAGACGTCTTTGATATCCAAATAGCCGGAGGTCAATTGAGTCCCGGCCGCAACAAGATCACCGTTGTCAACGCTGAGGGTCGCGGTCAAGGGAACAATATATTCGCGCTCTTCAACGGGTTTGACACCGTGGCTGCGAACCCGAATTTTGAAGCCCTCCTCGGTCTCGATGACCTCAACCTTACCGGCAATCTCGGCAACGGGCGAAAGGATCTTTGGCGATCTGGTTTCAAAAATTTCTTCCACTCTAGGCAAACCTTGAGTCACGTCCTGAGCCACTACCCCTCCGGTGTGTTTGGTCCGCAGTGTCAGTTGGGTTCCCGGTTCGCCAATGGATTGGGCAGCCACAATGCCTACCGGAGTTCCAAGTTCGACCAGCTTTCGAGAGCTGAAGTCCCGACCATAACAAAGCTGGCAGAGACCATACTTGGCCTGACAGGTTAAAGGTGAACGAACCAAAACGGAGGTAATTTTTTCCTTCTCAATCTGGGGGAGAAGGTCTTCGGTAATTTCCTGACCGGCTTTGGCCAGAACCTTTTTCCCGGACTTGAGATCAACAGCCAAAATACGACCTAAAATGCGCTGGGGAAAAGTTGCGGCCCGTTTATCAGCAGCCGAGATTTCAATACCGTTTTTAGTGCCGCAGTCAGATAGACGAATGATGGCGTCGTGAGAAACGTCCACTAACCGGCGGGTAAGGTAACCGGCGTCGGCGGTTCTGAGGGCGGTATCAGCCAGACCTTTTCGTGATCCTCTGGTTCCGGTGACGTACTCAAACACTGACAGGCCTTCCCGGAAATTGGATTTGGTGGGAAGAGGCACAATTCTTCCGGTAGGGTCGTTCATCAGTCCCCGCATGCCGGAAATTTGCTTGACATTATCCTTGCTGGACTTGCCTGCCCCTGATTGGAGAATAACTTTCACAGCGTTGTCCAGCGGATAGGCCTCCCAGGTCAGGTCGGCAATTCTGTTAGTAATGTCAATCCATATGTCGATTTGCAGTTGGCGCATTTCTTCGGCAGTTATAAGACCGTTCTTGTAGTTTTCTTCCACCTCGGCACTCTCTTTTTCTCCTTGGGCGATAATTTCCTGTTTGTTACCGATCATAACCAGATCAAAAATGCCCACGGAAACTCCGGATTCCATGGAGCCGGTGAAACCAATTTCCTTAAGGTTATCCAAAAGGGACACCAGCTCCGAACGGGTGCAGACATCCATCGCCTGGTTGAGAAGAGATTTCAGCCGTGACAGATTGATAGTTTCGTTGACAAAACCAATAACCGGGGGAAGTTTTTCGCAGAGAAGGATTCGGCCGACAGTGGTTTCGACAATCGACTTATTTTGCCAAACTTTTATTTTTTGACGAAGAGCAATCTTTTTTTCCTGATAGGCTAGAATCGCTTCGGCCATGTCAGCAAAAACGGTGGGGACAACAGCTTTTGATTCGTCGAGAGAAGTGTAGTAATAAATTCCCAGAATCATCTCCTTGTTGGGGAAGGCCACGGGCATGCTGTCAGCCGGTTTTAAGAGATTGTGTTCTGCCATCATTAAATTAACAGCTTCGCTTTTGGATTGAGAGGACAAGGGGACATGAACGGCCATTTGGTCGCCGTCAAAATCAGCGTTGTAGCCGGTGCAAACTAACGGGTGAACCTGGATAGCGGCACCCTCGATTAGAACAGGGAAAAAGGCCTGAATTCCCAACTTGTGCAAAGTGGGCGCCCGATTGAGGAGAACCGGATGGTTTTTGGTAATTTCTTCCAAAATATCAAAAACTTCAGGGACTCTTTTTTCAAGAACGTACTTAGCCGAGCGAACATTGGGAGCAATCCCCCGAATAATCAGTTCCCGAAGAACAAAGGGCTTAAACATTTCCAGGGCCATTTCTTTGGGAAGACCACACTCGGAAAGTTTCAGTTTGGGACCAACAACAATGACTGAGCGTCCGGAATAGTCAACACGTTTTCCCAAAAGATTCTGGCGGAACCTCCCTTGCTTGCCACGGAGCATATCCGAAAGACTTTTAAGTTCAGCCACGTTGGCCCGGGTGCTGGTTCGCTGGGTGGAATCAATTAAAGAATCGACAGCCTCCTGAAGCATGCGCTTTTCATTGCGCAAAATAATCTCCGGAGCTCCCAGATCAATCAGGTGTTTGAGACGGTTATTGCGGTTGATAACCCGACGGTAGAGGTCATTCAGATCAGAAGTGGCAAACCGACCGCCGGAGAGCTGAACCATAGGACGAAGATCGGGAGGAATAACCGGAAGAGTTTCCAGAACCATCCACTCCGGCCGGACACCAGAGCGGCGCATACCATCAATCACCCGCAGCCGTTTGGTGGCTTTGACCTTTTTTTGGCTGGAGGAATCAAGGATTTCCTGACGCAGATCGGCAGTCATTTTTTCCAGATCCATCCGCCGAAGGATAGAAAGAATGGACTCCGCGCCCATAGAAACTTCGATAAAGTCAGCGGCATCGTATTCCGAAAGCTTGAGATATTCTTCCTCTGTAATTTCAGTTACCGGTTTGACGCTTTTGACCAGATCCAGAAGAGCCCGATAAATTTCCGCGAGGCGGTTTTTTTCCAAAGCCAGATCACTTTCCAGTTGGGCAATCTTTTGTTTGGTAGAAAGTTCTATCTCTTTGACAATGAGGTCGAATTGAGCTTTATCCTTGACTTTAGATTGTTGTTCTTTAACTTTGGCTTCCTGGTCATCTTCCTCTTTTTGAATTCTATTTTCATAATCGGCGATGAGGGATTTCTGACGTTCCTCCATCGTTTCTTTGAGATGGCCAACGACTTTGTCTCTGGCAGATTCGTCAACGGAAAGGACTAAATAGGAAGCAAAATAGATGACATTCGAAAGAGATTTCGGGGAGAGATCCAGGATGAGAGAAAGCTTGGACGGGGCTCCCTTGAAGTACCAGACATGGGCAATGGGAACAGCCAAAGTAATGTGTCCCATCCGTTCACGACGAACTTTCGATTGAGTGACTTCAACACCACATTTGTCACAGATTATCCCGCGGTAGCGGATCCGTTTGTATTTGCCACAGTAACATTCCCAGTCTTTGGTCGGACCAAAAATCGTTTCCGAAAAGAGGCCGTCCTTTTCGGGTTTAAGAGTGCGATAGTTAATCGTTTCCGGCTTAGTGACCTCGCCATGTGACCACGAGAGGATATCCTGGGGCGAGGCGAGGGAAATTTTTAACCCCTTAAAGTCGACAATATGATCGATGGTATCCTGTGGTTTATTCATAATGGTTTTAGCCCCGCACCGAGTCTGACTCGGGAGGAGCGCAAGCACGCAAGCGCTTATTCATGAGACTCCTCAACTATTTCCTGGTCAGATTTTACTTCGGATATTTCAACGCCGCCGGTATCGGCTTCATGGGCAGATGTTTCTTCAGTATCAGTTTTGGCTTCGAGAACTTCCTCAAGTTGTTTTACTTCGACAGCAATTTTTTCCTCGGCTTTGTCATCGATGGGGGTAGAAATGGTAGTAGTAGTGGTAACGGGCGAAGCCGTAACCACTCCGGTCGGAGTCACAGAGAGAGCCAGGCTTTGAAGCTCCTTGACCAAGACTTTGAAGGACTCCGGCACGGTGGACTGGGGAATATCCGTCCCTTTAACAATAGCCTCGAAAGCTTTGGCCCGGCCGACGACGTCGTCAGACTTAATAGTCAGCATTTCCTGAAGGGTATAAGCCGCCCGGTGGGCTTCCAGCGCCCAGACTTCCATTTCGCCAACCCGCTGGCCGCCCATCTGGGCTTTGCCACCAAGAGGTTGTTGGGTCACTAAAGAGTAAGGGCCGGTCGAGCGGGCATGGGTTTTGTCCTCGACCATGTGAATGAGTTTAACAATATAGCTTGTCCCGACAACCACTTTCTGGTCAAACGGTTCACCGGTGCGACCATCATAGACAACAGTCTTGCCGTCGGCGGGAAGATTAGCGTCGTGGAGAGCCTGAGTAATTTTTCCTTCCTGAGCTTTTTCAAAGACTGGGACATAGACCCTCTTTCCCAGCTTGTTCATGGCCCAACCAAGATGGGCTTCCAGGAGCTGGCCCAGGTTCATACGACCCAGGACAGAAAGGGGAGAAATAATAATGTCTATTGGGGTCCCATCGGCCAGGTGCGGCATGTCTGCCAGACTGACAATTCGGGAAATGACCCCTTTGTTCCCGTGGCGACCGGCGACTTTATCACCGACAGAGACCTTGCGCATTTGGGCCACTTTGACCTTTATCAATTTGTTTGTTCCTGGGGAAAGTTCATCGCCGGCTTCCTTATCAAGAATGGAGATGTCAATGACAGTACCTTTTTCCCCGTGAGGAACACGAAGAGAGGTGTCGCGAACTTCGCGGGCTTTCTCGCCAAAAATTGCCCGGAGGAGCCTTTCTTCAGCAGACAGTTCGGTTTCCCCTTTAGGAGCGATTTTTCCTACCAAAATGTCATTCGGGCCGACTTCAGCACCAATAACGACAATGCCGTTTTCATCCAGATTGGCCAGGTCTGATTCCCCGACATTAGGAATATCCCGAGTGATTTCTTCCGGCCCCAATTTAGTGTCGACGACTTCGCACTCATATTCCTCAATATGAATGCTGGTTAAGAGATCATCACGGACCAGGCGGTCGGACACAATAATGGCGTCTTCATAACCAAAGCCTTCAAAATGCATGTAGGCAATAGTTAGGTTGGTTCCCAGGGCCAGCTCCCCATTTTTGGCAGCCGGGCCATCAATAAGAAGAGAACCGGGCTGTATCTTGTCTCCAACGTTAACCAAAGGACGCTGGGTGTAACAAGCTCCGTTGGGATTGGTTCGCTGGAACTTGGTAATAAAGTACGTTTCCAGATTGCCATTGATCTTAATCTTGTCCTCGTCAGATTTCCTGTCCAAATCCTGCCTCACTTTGGGGTCTTTGGGGTCAATTTTAACGACTACTTTGCTGCCGTCAACATAGACCACTTCCCCAGCATGGCGGGCTCGGACAACCCAACCCATAGACTGGGCCACAGCAGGCTCAACACCGGTTCCGACCAGCGGTGATTGGGGATTAACCAGAGGGACTGCCTGAGCTTGCATGTTAGAACCCATGAGAGCACGAATGCCGTCGTCATGCTGTAAAAACGGGATAAGAGCGGCAGCTGTACCGACAACTTGGCGGGGAACACAGTCCACAAGATCCACTTCCACGCTGTCTACTTCCATAAATTCCCCTTTATATCGAACCGGGACCCGGGCATTTTGGAGAAAACCGTCATCGTCAATGGTCACTTCGGCGTGGGTAATTTTGAGGTCACGCTCGTCATCGGCAGCCAGGTAAACAATGTCATCAGTGGCCCGAACTTTATTGTCGTTTTTTTCCACACGCCGATAAGGGGCAAGGAGAAAACCGTATTCGTCAACCTTGGCATAAAGACTCATGAAGGTGACCAAACCGATGTTCGGCCCTTCCGGAGAACGAACGGGGCAGATGCGGCTGTATTGCGAGGAGTTAATGTCGCGGATGGAAAAACTGGCCCGATCCCGAGAAATACCGCCAATCCCCATAACCGTAAGTTTTCGCAGATTGTCAACTTCGGAGAGGGGGTTGGTTTGGTCAAGAATGGAAGAAAGCTGGGAAGTGCGAAAAAATTCATTAATGGCAGAAATAATCGGCCGGGCATTAATAACCTGATTGGGCATAACCTTGCTCTTGGGATCCAGGAGGCTCATGCGCTCTTTAACCGCCCGCTCAAGGCGGAGAAGGCCGTCGCGAAAAGCCACGTTGCCAACCAGCTCTCCAACCCGGCGCAGCCGGCGATTGGCCAAATTATCGATGTCGTCGGTATAGGCTTGGGGGTCACCCTTTTGAAGTTTGATAAGGTATTTGATGGTGGCAATCAGGTCTTCCCGGGTGAGAACATGATTTTGGGCAATATTCTCCAAGTTGAGACCGAGACGCTTGTTCATTTTGTAGCGGCCGACCCGGCCGAGGTGATAACGGCGGGGGGAGAAAAACAGACCGTTAATGTAATCAATGGCGGTTTCAATGACAGCCGGTTCACCGGGGCGCATCTTTTTGTAGATTTCCATCGCACCCTCGCTTGATCCGTGAGTGACATCCTTTTTCAAAGTGGCCTCGATATAGGAGTCGTCACCTGCGGGATCAACGTCAGAAAAGATCTTACGGATTTCTTCGTCAGAACCGATACCCACCGCCCGAAGAAAAGTGGTGACGGGAAATTTCCGGCGGCGATCAATACGTACCGAAAGAACGTTACTGCGGGAAACGTTAAACTCCAGCCAACTGCCACGAAGAGGCCGGACTTCAGCAAAATAGAGCATCCGGCCGGTGACAGGATCAACATCACCCAAGAAATAGACACCGGCGGAGCGAACAAGTTGATGAATGACAGCCCGTTCAATGCCGTTTATGATAAAAGTTCCGGCCGGAGTCATCACCGGCAGTTCGCCGAAGAAAACCTCCTGAGAAGTCACTTCGCCAGTTTGTTTGTTTAAGAGCCGGGCGGCAATACGAACTGGAATATCGAAAGTGACTCCCTTAGCAGCCGCAGTGGCGGCAGTGTATTTGGGGCTGCCGAAAGAGTATTGGCCCAGAGTGAGTTCCCAGTTTTTCCCGGTAAAGTCAGAAATGGGGGAAATTTCGGAAATCAGTTCGGTAATCCCTTCTTCCAAAAACTGCCTATAAGAATCTTGTTGAACGGAGAGGAAGTTGAGTTCGGGAAGAGCACGGAAGTGATGACCCCAATAAAGACGCTCCTGAGGACTAGTTTCCGCAGACAAAAACCGTCCTTCAAAGGACTTTTTAGCCGACGGATTGCTTTCAATAGTCGGTTTGGGTGATCTTCTCGCCATTACAGGGTGATTTTGGCAGACACGACAAAATCAAGCGAACCCACAAAATGTTCGCCTAAAATTTTAGACCCGCAGCGCTAGCGAGGATCGCAAGCTCTGCTTATTCAGTTGAGAAGAAGTTTAGCAGAAAAATATTAAGAGTCAATAGAGAAAATTACTGGAGGTATTTGGCCACGTTTTGATTGTGCTCGTCAATTGTCCTGGCGAAGTGCATGACGCCGTTTTTGTCGGAAAGATAAAAAAGATAGTCGGTTTGGGCCGGGTGAACGGCTGCCTGAAGAGAAGAGAGACCGGGATTACTAATGGGACCGGGCGGGAGACCGGGATTAAGATAGGTGTTATAAGGCGAGTCAATTTTCAGATCTTCGGCAGTGAGATTTTTTTTCCACCAGCCGTCATTGGGAACTTTTCCCAGGGCATACTGAACAGTAGCATCAATGTCCAGGGCCATCCCGGCGGCAAGACGATTATAAATGACTGAGGCGACCAACGGACGGTCAGCGGCGGTTTTAGCCTCGCGCTCGATCATGGAAGCAACAATCAACTGCTGCGAAGTTACCGGGAAATCTGCTTTTCGGGAGAAGTTCTGGGCCATTAAATTGAGTAC